>JAGWSK010000014.1 GCA_028869355.1 Alphaproteobacteria bacterium
ATGGCAGGACGCTGTCTTCCGGATTGCTCCTCACACTGAGGGAGGCAATGGTGTTGGGGCCGAGACCGAATCCGCCGCCGTACCAGCCAAAGCGTTGCTCCATGATGCCGAACAAATCCGGAAGAGTCGGTTGGGCCACAATGGCCTTCGACATGTCGGTTTCGAAATCGCGGCCGAAACTGTCGAGGATCATGATCTGCGCGAGCGCCTGATGGAGCATCGGCGCGCCGCCGAAAGCGGGACCAAGGACGAGTCCGCTCGAAGCCACAGTCGGGGCGATCCCGGCCGCGACTGCCACCGTCGTCGTTCCGACCGGCTGCAAAGCGGCATAGACGTTGAGCATGCCGTAACCGTAGATCGACGACGGACCGAGCGGTGTCGCCGTTTGCTCCAGGATATCGGCCACCTGCCGCGCCGTGAGATTGGGCCAGCGCTGCATGACGATGGCGGCCGCAGCCGATATCAGCGGCGCCGAAAATGATGTGCCGGAAACCAGCGCATAGCTGCCATTCCACGGCAGTACCAGGCCCACACCCGGCGCGACCATGTAATAGGCCGCATAGGATCCGGCACGATCGCTGAACGAGGCGATCTGGTTGTTCTGATCGACTGCGCCGGCAATGATGAATGCCCCCGGACCACTGTTCAGTATGCCGAGAGATTGCAGTTGCGAAATCGTATCGAGATTGGATTGCGACGGCTGGCTGCCCCCCGCGTTTCCTGCCGAAGAGACAAGGAGCGCGCCGTTCTGGACCGCGGTCGCCGAGGAAGCCAGAACATAGGCCTCACTGACCTGCGGTTGCCGCGAGGCAGGAATGATGTCGCTGGCTTCATAGCCAAACGATGTATTGATGATCCGTACACCGCGCGATGTGATGTAGGTCCAGGGATCGGAAACGTGATACAGAACCCCGTTCTGAACCACCTGGGTCTCGTTGACGTCGGAAAAATAATCGACGGCGAGCACCTGCGAATTGAAGGCAAGGCCCTGAATGCCATTGCCGTTTCCCGCCGCGGTTACGGCGACCGCTTGTCCGTGCTGGTCCGCGGTTGCCGTCGTCCCGGTTTGCGCATTGTACAGAGTGATCATCCGCGCATTGGGACCGACGCTGGCGGAGCTAAAATTCACCTGGTTGGACGAGAAGACGAAATTGAAATCGACGATGCCTATGGTTACCCCGGCGCCCGTGTAGCCGAGCGCGTAAGCATTGGCCGCATTCACCGCATCCAGCACGCCAATCCTGAGATATGCGGCCGTGCGGAATGAATTCGGGTCCGCCGTGGGCGGAATCGGCGTGCCGGTTGTGGATGTCGTCGCCGGGGTGGTTTGAGTGGGTACAGTAACTTGCCCGGAACCGCTGCCACTCGCGCAGGCCGATAGCCAGAGAACCGTTGCTGCGACAAATGTCGCTTTGACAGACGGAAGTTGCGAAATCCCCATCGCCGCCTCCTTGCGCGTACTGAGATGCTATGGTTTTGAAGGTTGGCGTCCAGAGGTTAAAAAACTGCAACTTTGGCCGTTCATTCATTATCCATTCAGATTTCGCATCCTCACGCCCGAGTGCAGTTCGGATTCGCGTGCTTGCGTTGCGCGAACCTGATCGCCTATAAGCCCGGTCCTAAGCCCCGCGAGTAACAGGTGTGCAATGAAAAAAGGCATCCATCCCAACTACCATTTCGTCACGGTGGTTCTGAATGACGGCACCAGCTATCGCACGCGTACGACCTGGGGCGAAACCGGGGCGAAGCTGACGCTGGACATCGATCCGACGACGCACCCGGCGTGGACGGGCGGCCAGCAAAACCTGATCGACCGCGGCGGCCGGCTGACGCGCTTCAACAAGCGCTTCGCCAGTTTCGTTAAGGGCTAATCAGCTTCCATTCTGGCGACGAGTGCGCGAAGCCGCCGGCGCATTTCGTCCTCCGGCAAAGTTATGCTGCCGCCGTGACCGGCGAGCAGTGTTTCGAAATGGTAGTCGAGCAGCCGCTTTAGTGACTTTGTTTGCTCCCGCCACGAGAACCAGCAGAAATCACGCCACGCCATCAGATCGCCGGCTTCGAAGCTCCAGGCGAGCGAATCTCCGGTAAAAAGACAGCGGTCACCATAAAGATAGGCAACACTGCCTTTCGTATGGCCGGGGACCGGGATCGCGACGATGTCATCCGTGATCTTCGCCGGATCCGATCCTTCGATCAAATTGCCCGCGAAGCGCGCTCGATCGCGATCGGCGCGGTGAATCCAGACTTGCGCGTCGAAATGCCCGGCATAGCGTTTGGCGTCGCCGACATCGTCGCGATGGGTGAGCAGAATTCCCTTCAGCCCGCCGCGCTTGGTAATCGCGTCCACGACCGGCCTGGTCCAACGCGGTGCATCGACCATGAAATTTCCGCCTTGGCGGTGGATCAGGAATGAATGGGCGCCTGCGGCATCAGCGGCGTTGTAGCCGAGACGAAAAACGCCGCGCGCCAGTTTTTCCGGAAAAATACCCGCGGGCTGCGGCAGTTTGTGTTCGGTATGGATGGACGCCGACGGGCATAGCAAACGCGCGCGCCACGCCATGCGCAGTTCGTCCTCGGTCTCAGGCTGGCGGGCAAATACCGACTGGCTGTCGCGCTCGACGATCAGTCCCGGCGCG
>JAGWSK010000098.1 GCA_028869355.1 Alphaproteobacteria bacterium
AATTCCGGTTCTGCTCATTGGTGACGATGGTCGCGCCTTCGGCATAGGCTGCCCGAAGCCCGCCTGAATGATCCCAGTGATGATGGGTGTTCACGACATAGCGGATCGGCTTATTGGGAATAAGCCGTTTGGCTTCGGCGATGACAGCCATTGTGCGAGCGTCATCCAGCGGCGCCTCGATCAGCGTGATGTAGTCGGTCATCTCAACCGCTACGCTGTTGTGGCTGCCGCCGCCGAGGTACCAAACGCCGGGCGCAAGCTGGCGTGACACAACCGCCTGGCTTTGCGGCGGCGCCAGAGTGGCCGGAACGGCAGTCGCCGCATTCGGCACGTTCGCTTTCGCATCTGAAAGCTGAATGTCCATCCAGTTCATCCCGCGCACCAACGGATGGTCGCCCTGGTGTTCATGAATGTGGAACGGCATCTTGATGCCGTTTCCGATGTCGCGATAATCGCTGTAGCGGATTTCGACCTGCATATCGCCCATCATCGGGTTCGGAATCCAGGTCACGACGCGTTCGAGCATGTTCTGATCATTGAATTCGCCGGTGGCGCGATATTTACCCATGGTGAATCCAACAACATGCACAGTGCGGGTGCCGACGAAATAGCGTTCGGATTCCGTCACATTTGGCGAAGCAAGGGCCGCTTTGATGAATCCATGCGGGCTGACCCACATCAGGAACTGGCGCGCCTCGGCATCGTCACCCACGACCCTCTGCGGCTGGCCCTGGGCATTGATGTTCCACGCGGTGTCGCCATTGACCAGTTCCTGCGCCCGCTGTTCGCCGACAATCGGAAATCCTGCGCCGCCGCCGCGCCCGGGATTGTTTCCCTGGACTCGGGTGAAATCCAGCCGCTCGGATTTGCTGGGGTAATCGATCGTCATCGCGTAGCTTTTCACGTCCACGCGCGGCCAATCGTCGTTGACGGTGAAATTCTGGCCGATGAAGCTCCAACGCCCGGTCCCATTATATTGAATGGAATTGACCTTGGTGGCGCCGACCTGGGCGTCCGCGGCCCGCAAAATGGCCCGAGGATCCTGCTGCTGCGCCGCCAGTGGAACGGTCGCGAGGGCAAGCAGAGCGGATGCCGCACAGCATCCGGTTACAAAGTGCCTCATGTGATTCCCTCCCAGTGCTCACAGCCGGCATAGCGCTCAGCTGCGATACCGCAGCTTATATCATGATTTCGCGGTATCGCCTCGGGTTGGCGGCGGAAAAAGGGCTCACAAACCGCCGCGAAGCAGTGCCGGGAGCGATGCTACACTCGGAAGGATGTGGCTGTATTTCTCTTTCCGAAGGCGCGCTTCGGTGGCGGCGCCTGAATACACGCCGATGGCCGACGCGAGTCCGCCATTGTTCGCCGCCTGGATATCGAGCGGCGTGTCGCCAACGGCGATCGCTTCGGCGACATTATCCACGCGCGCCGCTTCCATGGCATGGAACAACATATATGGCGCGGGCCTGCCATCGACGACATCGTCACTCGTGATTGAGGCAACGAAGAAATGTTTCCAACCAAGCCGGCCAAGGATCGCTTCGGTCACCGGGCGATCGAAACCGGTCGTGGTGGCAAGCATGTAACCATCGCGGCGCATCTGCGACATCGCCTCTTCGGCGCCGTCAATCGGCCGCACCTTCTCATAGGCCTTGTTCACCTGGTCCACGAAGTGATCGTAGATAGCGGCAACCAGCGACGGATCGGCCGAGCCTTTGCGCAATTGCACGAAATGCCGGACCATTTCGCGCTTGGACGCACCGCGCCAGTCGCCAATCTCGGCAAAACTCGCGTCCACTCCGTGCTGCGCGAGCGCGTCATGCATCGCATTCGGCACTTCGCCATGGTCCTGGATGATGGTGCCGCCGATATCGAGAATGACCAGCCGGATTTGCCGCTTTGGCTGCGCGACCGCGGCAGGCGCAATCATCCCTTGCGCAAATGCGGCGGCCAACGTCGCCTGTTTGAGTGCCTGTCTTCGTGAAACTGCCATCCCACGACAGTGTAGCGGGAACGGCGGGACCGTGCACCCCGTTTAGCCCGGAGGAATTGGCGAAAGCGATGTTCCAACTTTACCAACGTATTGGCGGCGGGCTGTGGCTGCTCTTCCTGGTCGTGTGGCTGATCGGCTCGCTGGGCGCCAAAAAGACAGCCAGGCGAGGCGCCCTGTGGACGCAGATGCCGCTGCGCCTGGCCATTGCGGTGGTCCTGTTGGCATTGCTGCTAAGCCGTTTGCGCGGTGAACTCTTCCGATCAGGGGCCGCACTCCTGATGAGCCCGACCGTCGGCCTGATCGGTCTCATCCTCTGCATTCTGGGTATCGGCTATGCGGTCTGGGCGCGGATCGTGATCGGCACGAATTGGGGTATGCCGATGACGCTCAAGCAGGACCCGCAGCTTGTGACCATCGGTCCCTATGCCCAGGTCCGGCATCCGATCTATGCCGGTGTTTTGCTCGCGATGCTTGGCTCAGGGCTCGCCATCAGCCTGTGGTGGTTCGTGTTCTTTGCGGTGAATGCAGCCCAGTTCGCATACGCCGCGAAAAAGGAAGAGCAGCTCATGCTGCAAACATTTCCCGACAGCTATCCCGGATACATGCGACGTACCCGGATGCTCATTCCCTTCCTTTATTAGCCGGCGGCGAATTGCGGGGCGGGACCAAAGCGATTGTCTTCGCTCATTCCGGGCTGGACGCACAGATAAAGAAGATATGTAGCCGCGGCCAGCATGACGGTCGCGAGCAGCAGGGTGACCGGCCAGAACCAGAAGAACAGCAGCAGCAGCAGGAATGCCGGGATCAGCGGCGCCACCAGCCACCAGCCGCTGTGGTTCAAGTCGTGCAGCCGGCGAATGGCGACACCGACCGTAGGGAGAAAGCAGCCGATCGACCAGGCGGTCAGTACGATTCTCAACGCGGTCATCGGCGCCAGATGGACCAGCACTTCGGCAACTGCGGTAAGCCCGATGAAAATGATGATGTAATTCCAGAATTCGGCGCGCCCCGCGCGTCCATGAAAGTCGAAGTAATGGTCCAGGAGCACGCGCTTAAACGTCCCGGGCGATAGGCTCAAGCTCATCAGCTACTCCGGCATGCGGCAGAACGGGTGTGCTCTTGTTGCCCCCGGCCATGCGAGGTAAGAGCGTGCGCGATTCATGTCAACCTCGGACTTAAGACGCATGGCGGTCAGGCTTTTTATCGACGGCGCCGCAGGGACAACGGGCCTCGAGATTCGCGACCGTGTGAAAAACTGTGGCGATATTGAGCTAATTGCGCTCGATGATCGCGTTCGCAAAGATGCTGCCGCGAGAAAGGCGGCGCTGAACGAGTCCGATATCGTCATTCTCTGCCTGCCCGATGCGGCGGCGCGAGAAGCTGTGGCGCTGGTTGAAAATCCGGCGGTGCGGGTGGTCGATGCGAGCTCTGCGCACCGCGTCGCGGATGGGTGGGCTTACGGATTTCCGGAACTCGAAAAAAAGCGGCGGACGGAATTGCGGGCCGCGAAGCGTGTCGCCAATCCGGGATGCTATCCGACCGGATTCCTCGCCATCATGCGGCCGCTGCTGCGCGAAAATGTGCTGCCTGCCGATTATCCGGCCACGTCCAATGCGGTGTCGGGCTATTCCGGAGGCGGCCGCGACATGATCGCGGAATTCGAAAACGAATCCGTTCCCAATCATACCCGCGAGACATTCCGGATCTATTCATTGCAGATCGAGCATAAGCATGTGCCAGAAATGCAGGTTCATTCCGGCCTCAATCACCGGCCGTTATTCGCGCCTGGTGTCGGGCGGTTTTACCGCGGCATGCTGGTAGAAGTGCCGTTGCAATTGTGGGCGCTCAAGGGAAATCCTTCCGTCAAGGCGATTCGCTCGGTTTTGGCCGATAGCTACTGGAACGAGCCTTTGATCGAAGTGATTGGACCCGAACAGGCCATGTCGCGGAAAACTCTCGATGCCGAGGAACTGAACAATACGGACCGGTTGCGAATCTATGTCTTTGGCAATGATGCGCAGCGGCAGGCGAGGGTGGTTGCGGTTTTGGACAATCTCGGCAAGGGGGCAGCCGGCGCCTGTGTCCAGAATCTCAATGCCATGCTGGGTTGGCCGGAGACTCGGGGATTGATGCTTTGACCGCCCCGGCATCACGCGTGGCCGGATTATAGCCGGATATGGAGATCTACCTCCCCGTCGCGCAGACCTCCGTCAATTGGGCGATGATCCTTTCCATGGGTATCGCCGTCGGCTTCCTCGCCGGCATGCTTGGCGTCGGCGGCGGCTTTGTCATGACTCCGCTATTGATCTTCTACGGC
>JAGWSK010000099.1 GCA_028869355.1 Alphaproteobacteria bacterium
ACCGCGTCCTGGACCAAGCTCGACCAGGTGGAAGCGCCGGGGCCTGCCGTGGTCTTCCCACAGTTGGACGAAGAACAGCCCAATCAGCTCGCCGAAAATCTGGCTGATTTCGGGCGCCGTGACGAAGTCGGCGGATATCGGATTGCGGCGCACGTAATAGCCGAACTCAGGATCGGTCAGCGCAATGCGCATGAATTCGCCGACGCTGATCGGTCCTTGCGCGGCGATAATCCGGCGGATTTCGCGCGTGCAGCCGGTCACGTCGTGACTTTATTCGGCTGCCTGCCCACGGTCCCGGTCTGGGTCCGCTGATGATAGGCGTACCAGAACAGCAGTGCGGCAGCGATCCACATCGGGAGGCTCAACGCCTGGCCCATGCTGAACCAGCCATAAATCTTCGACTCCGAGTCGCGGAAGAACTCGGCGACGAAGCGGAACACGCCATAAAGGGCGAGAAACCACGCAATGACCGCTCCGGGCCGCCGATGGATTTGGCCCCTGACGACGAGGAAATACAGGCTCAGGAACAGCAGCACCCCTTCCATGCCTGCTTCGTAGAGCTGGCTCGGATGCCTTGGGACGCCCGGCGGGAAAGCATTGGGGAACACCATGGCCCAGGGCACATCGGTGATCTTTCCCCACAGTTCACCGTTGATGAAGTTTGCGATCCGGCCGAAGAAAAGTCCGATCGGGGTTGCGGCTGCGATCAGGTCAGCGATGGCCATCAGGCGCAATTTGCGGCTGCGGCAGAACATCACGACGGCAATGACAACGCCGATCAATCCGCCATGGAAGGACATCCCGCCTTCCCAGGCGGCAACGATCTTGATCGGATCGCTGAAATAGGCTTCCGGGAGGCCACCGCAGGCGGGCGCTCCATGACCGGCAAATCCGCAATAGAGCAAGCCGTAGAGCAGCACATAGCCAAGCCGGCCGCCGATAATGACGCCCAGGGTGACCCAGACGAAGAGATCGCCGATGTCGTCCGCCGTGGCCGGCGGCTTGCCGTTAAATGGCGCACCCGCCCAGAGATATTTGGTCCGCAGCAGGCGGACGACATAGGCCCAGCCGAGCAACAGACCGGTAATATAGGAAAGGGCGTACCATCGAATACTGATCGGCCCCCAAATATGGATAAGAACCGGGTCGATATTGGGATAAGGTATAACGGTTTCGATCATGGCATCGCGGATATAAAGGCCGTTCTAGCTCGCGCGCCGGAACTGGCCGTGTCAATACGGGACAACGCCGTAACATTTGAACATTTCGTGCCTTTCCGGGAACATTGGCCGCTTGTGCTGTCGCCCGCCATGGCGCATAGGAACATGGTTCGAGAGATGCAGACCGACAACCGCTTTCTGGATGGCATGGCCCGTTTCCTGACCGATGCGGCGGGTGCGGCTCAGGCGTTCCGCGCGGAAATGGAGACCATGGTCAAGGCGCGTTTTGAGCGCCTGATTTCCGACCTTGATCTGGTCCAGCGCGACGAATTTGAAGCGGTCAAGGCGATGGCAGCCCGGGCACGAGTGGAGAACGAAAAACTTGCGGCACGTGTGGCCAAACTGGAAGCGGCTCTGGGCACCGCAAAGGCGCCACGGGGGCGGTCTTCCGTCCGCGAAGCTCCATCCGGCAAGCGCGCGAAAGGAAACCTGTGAATTGCTGAATCCGTTCACGGTTCGATTCGCAACCGCACGGGGGCGGGCCTTGTCAGGCCTCAAAATCTTGTGTCAGGCTGACACAAGTGCTTCGTTCCAACGTGCCTCCAGGTAAGACCATGAAGCTAGCTGCTGCCGAACAAACGCCGGTGCCAGAGCATCCCCTTGACATGCTCGAACAATCCGTCGAGGAGAATGGCTGGCCGTTCGAGCGGTCCGCCAAGGACGAGATCAACCTGACGGTCGGCGGACGCTGGTGCGATTATCACCTCTGCTTCACCTGGAGAGAGGACCTGCAGGCGCTGCATGTCTCGGCCGGGTTTGAGATGCGTGTCACCAAAGAGCGCCGGGCCGAGATCGCGGAACTGCTGGTCTCCATCAATTCGCAGCTCTGGCTCGGGCATTTTGACTTATGGGCCGATGACGGGACGGTACTGTTCCGGCATGTGCTGATATTCCCCGATTCCCATGTCAGCTCGGCTCAGTGCGAAGCCTTGCTGCAATTGGCAGTCGAAGCTTGCGAACATTACTATCCCGCATTCCAGTTCGTGCTGTGGGGCGGCAAGAGCGCAAAAGAAGCTTTGCAAGCCGCCATACTGGAATGTGCGGGCCAGGCCTGACCGGGCCGCACAGCCTTGCCCAGCCGCAATAGTTCGGTCCTGCTCGTGGGAGCAGGCAGGATGGGCTCAGCCCTGCTTCGCGGCTGGGTTGCGGCACGAAAGCTGGACAAGATTTATGTCGTCGAGCCGTATCCATCGGACACGGTGAATCAGCTCGCGGGGGACAAAGCGATTGAGCTGATTGCGGAATCCGGGCTTCGGCAAATTCCGGAGATCGCAGCAGCGGTTCTCGCCATGAAGCCGCAAACCATCAAGGCGGAAAGCGGGTTGCTGCAGGAGCTGGGTTTACATGCGCCGCTGGTGCTCTCTATCGCAGCCGGCGTGACCACCAGTCATCTGATGGCGCAGCTCGGGCGCAAACCGCGCGTGGTGCGAGCGATGCCGAACACACCGGGCGCCATCGGCAAGGGCATTACGGTGCTTTATGCCGGCCCTGAGGTTGAACCCGCAGACAGACGGCTCGCACAGTCGCTGATGTCCGCATTCGGCGAAATCCTGTGGCTGAAGGACGAAGCGCTGCTCGACGCGGTGACTGCGGTTTCGGGCTCCGGTCCGGCCTATGTTTTCCTGATGGTGGAGGCTTTGGCAGCGGCGGGGCGGGCGGAAGGACTGGACGCCGCAACCGCGGAGAGGCTCGCCCGGTTCACCGTGTCAGGCGCTGGCGCGCTGGTTGCGAATGATCCGCGTCCGGCGGAAGACTTGCGCCGCGACGTGACCAGCCCCGGGGGGACGACCGAAGCGGCGCTCGGCGTATTGACCGCCCCGGACGGATTGGTGAATCTCATGAAGCGCGCTGTTGCGGCGGCAACCGAACGCGGAAAAGCCCTCGGCAAAAACAACTAGGAGCGAGAAGATAGGAGCGAGGAACGAGAGTGGCGACACGCCGCTTCCGGGCCCCATCGCGCGATCAGCAAGCGCCAGAGGCGATTGCAGCGCGATGGGATGCGGCCACCGAGAACGACAGAAATCTCGTTCCTCGCTCCTATTTCGCTCCTGTTTTGTCACTACTCCGACGCTATCTGGCCAGTCGGCGCTATCGCGCCGCCCGCGTCCGGGAAGCGGACCACGACATGCCCGGGAACATGGACGGTAACTGTCTTCTCTCCGGCGTCGGCGACATTCGCAGCCACGCGATAGGTGCCCGGGGGCAGCATCATCAGCACCCACGGACCACCACAGTGCACGGACAGATTCTGCCCGTTACCGGTGACATTCACGGTTTCATCGCCGAGATACTGTCCGCCATGACCGGCGAATTCCAGGCGCAGTGAATAATCCTTCCATTCCGGGTTCATGCGCGCGTCGCTGGTGACGCCGGTGCACATGGTCTGAATGCCGTTGACATCCATGGATTTGCCGTCGGGAAGCGAGTCGCTTTGCGCGTAAGCCACTCCCGTCGCTGCCAATCCGGCAAGCAGGAACGCAACTTTGGGTGCGAATCTCATCTGTGTCTCCTTTGCAATGCCTGCCCAAAAAGGGCGTGAGCACCACCTTTGCAGAGGAAACGCCGCCCATGGGCGGCCCGTTCCAGTGCGAGTTCCATCCCGGAAGCTGCGCCGGTTGACGAAAGCTTGAGTTTCGCTGTTATTTTTGTAATATTAAACTGCAACGGTCTGTTCGAAGAAGCGCGCCTGTTTTGCCCTGACTCGCTTGAAATGCGCGCCCCGGACGAGACAGCTTAACTTCCAAACAGGATAGTTCCGGAGCAACGCGCCTGGCATGTTGCCTTGGCGCCGGCGATTGAGCAGGGAGCAGTCATGGCAGTCGGAACCGTCAAGTTTTTCAATACGGCAAAGGGGTATGGGTTCATTTCACCCGAGGGGGGAGGAAAGGATGTTTTTGTTCACGCCACGGCGGTTGAAGCCGCCGGCATGCGCACGTTGAACGAGGGGCAGAAGGTGGCGTTTGACATTCAGCCCGATGCGCGCGGCGCCAAGGCAGTCAATTTGCGCGCCGCCTGAACAGGCATTTCTCGAAACAGACAGGGCGGCGCGGGAAACCTCGCCGCCCTTTTTTTGTCCTTTAGGAGAACGCGATGCTGACTCTCCACCAAATGCAGGAATCGGGGAATTGCTACAAAGTGCGGCTGGCAGCCCGCGAGCTCGGAATCCCGCTTCGGTTGAAGGAATATCCGTTCGGCGCGGGCAAAACCCGCATGCCGGAATTCCTGGCGAAAAACCCGAATGGCCGCGTGCCGATGCTCGAACTGGACGATGGCCAATTCCTGCCGGAGTCGGGTGCGATCCTGTTCTATCTCGCGGAAGGTTCGCGATTACTGCCGAGTGACAAATTAGGCCGCGCGCAAGCGCTGCAATGGATGTTCTTCGAGCAATATGAACACGAACCTTACGTCGCCGTTGCCCGCCGCTGGCTGAAGTTTGAGACCAAACAGGCGCTCGCCGCAAAGCAGCATCTCGTCCCCGAATGGCATGCGAAGGGCAATGCAGCACTCGGCGTCATGGAGAGTCATCTGGCAAAACGTGACTGGTTTGCCGGAGGGCAATACTCGATCGCGGACATCGCGCTATATGGATACACGCATGCCGCAGAAGACGGTGGATTTGACCTCGCGCGCTATCCGGCGATTTCGTCCTGGTTGAAACGCGTCGCTGCGCAGCCCAACTACATAACGCTCGATGAAAGCTGGTGATGGTGATGGCCGAGGCCACCAATGAGTTCTGTTTTGTCTATTCGACCTATCCGAATCTGGAGACGGCACGTGCGGCGGCGCGGCTGGCCGTCGATCAGAAGCTCGCCGCCTGTGTGAACATCTATCCGAAGATGACGAGCATCTATATGTGGCAGGGCAAGCTGGAAGAGAGCGCCGAACATGCTGTCTTCTTCAAAACCCGCCGTGCGCTGGTAGAAAAGCTGATCAGCACGCTTTGGGCTGAGCACACATATGAATTGCCAAGTTTTGTCGTGTTGCCCCTCGAGGGCGGCAGCAGCGATTACCTCGCCTGGGTGCGCGAGCAAACCGAACAGCCAACAACGGTTTGAAAGTATTTCACGCGGATTTGCGCGGAGCGGACGGTGTTCTCCCCCATCTCTGCGGCTCCGCGTGAGATCTTTGGAATCTGTGAGTGCGGCTATACCACGTTGATCAAAAATCGCTCTACCCCACAAACCCAACCCGTTCGCGGACTTCGCGCAACACCGGATCGGCGATGAGGCGCGCACGGGCGGCGCCATCGGCAAGAATGCGGTCGAGTTCGGCGCGATCGGTGAGGTAGCTCCGCATCTTTTCGCCGATCGGCATCAGCTTTGCGACCGCCAGATCGGCCAGTGCGTTCTTGAACGCCGAGAATTGCGCGCCGGCATATTCGGCGAGCACGGCATCCGGCGTCTGATCTGAAAGTCCGGCATAGATGTTGATCAGATTCTCCGCCTCCGGACGGCTGGCCATGTTCTCCTTGCTGTCCGGCATTGCTTGCGGATCGGTTTTGGCCTTGCGGATCTTCTGCGCAATCGCGTTGGCATCATCGGACAGGTTGATGCGCGAATATTCCGACTCATCGGATTTCGACATCTTCTTTGTCCCGTCGCGCAGACTCATCACCCGCGTGCCCGGCCCGGTAATGAACGGTTCGGGCAGCGGGAAAAAATCCGGCGCGGAGAAATCATTGTTGAATTTCTGCGCAATGTCGCGCGCCAGTTCGAGATGCTGCTTCTGGTCTTCGCCGACCGGCACATGGGTAGCGCGATAGGCCAGAATGTCGGCGGCCATCAGATTGGGATAGATGAACAGCCCGACAGAGGCGTTTTCGCGATTCTTGCCCGCCTTGTCCTTGAACTGAGTCATGCGATTGAGCCAGCCCATCCGGGCGACGCAGTTGAATACCCATGCCAGTTCGGCATGCGCGCGAACCTGCGACTGGTTGAACAGGATCGAGCGCTCCGGATCGATCCCGATGGCGAGGCAAGCGGCAGCGACCTCACGCGTGGCCGCGGACAATTCCGCCGGCTCCTGCCAGATCGTGATCGCGTGCATATCCACGACGCAGTAGATGCAGGGCATGGATTCCTGAAGCCGGACCCAGTTCTTCATCGCGCCGAGATAATTTCCGAGATGCAGTTTCCCGGTGGGCTGGATTCCGGAAAAGACAAGCGGCCTGTGATTGGTGTTTTCGGTCATTTCGATGCAATCGCGAACTGTTCGAGACAAAAAATATTTCACGCGGAGGCGCGGAGTTAGCGGAGCGCGGCTTCAGGGCCCCACGCGCGTAAAGAAAATCGCGACGCGCCCGCACGCGGCGCGTGGCGCCGCGGCAGGATTCAAAAAGGAGCGCCGCGAAGCGGTCGCGGGCAGCGCGTGGGATGCCGCCGGCAAAACGTCCAAAGTCTTATCGCAAAGGCTCAGACCGCCATCAAGGTCTCGTTTTCCAGCATCTTGATCAGCCGCCCTTCAATATCGGCGAGCCGCGCGGCATTGACCAGTTTGTGCCCGAAGCCGTCGCGAACATAGAACACGTCGACCGCGAGCTCGCCATAGGTCACGACAACGGCCGACGAAATGCTCAGGCCGGCTTCGAAGAGCACCCGGGTGATGTCGTAGAGCAACCCGATGCGATCGGTGCTTTCAACTTCAATTACGGTGGAGGCGACCGACGCGTCATTGTCGAACTGAACGCGCGAGCCGCGCTTGAACGCCGCGGCGCGTTTGGCCTGTGGCCGCTTCGCCAGCAATTCACGCGGTTTGATGTCGCCCGACAGTGTCCGTGCGATCGTCTGGCGTAGCCGGTCGATGCGGCCGCCATCGCCAAACGGGCCGCCCGAAGCATCCTGGACGCGGAAGATATCGAGGGCGTAACCGTCGGATGTGGTGAAGATCTTGGCGCCGGCAATCGAGCCGTTGGAGACTGAAATCGCCCCGGCCAGACGCGAGAACAGACCAGGATGGTCCGGCGTGTAGATGACGATTTCGGAAATGCCGCTGCCCTCGTCTTCCGTCGCGCCGATGGCAAGTTTCTCGGCTTTTGCATCAGCATCGCGCATCAGGCGTGCATGCCAGGCGAGATCGTCCGCGCCGAAGGCGAGCCAATACGCGTCATAATGCCGGGACAGCGCCTGCTGCCGCTCGGCCGCGGTGAAATTCCCCAGTTTGGCTTCGAGCGCAGCTTTCGCTTCGTCGACGCGTGCCGAGCGGGTGGGCTGCGCGTCGCCTCCGGACATCAGAGTCTCGGATTCGTAATAGAGATCGCGCAAGAGCTGCGCCTTCCACCCGTTCCACACACCCGGACCGACGGCGCGGATATCGGCAGCCGTGAGAATCAGGAGCAGTCGCAGCCGTTCCGGCGTCTGCACCGCATGGA
>JAGWSK010000100.1 GCA_028869355.1 Alphaproteobacteria bacterium
GCATCGCCGGCGCCGACGCGATTGCCCTCTGACGCCTGGACCAAAAATGGCGGATTGAAATGGTGGTGGAAATCGATGATTCGGGCGGTTTGCGCCAATGCGGAGCGCGCAGGCCATGTGGCTGCCGCACCCGCCGCCGCCCCGCAGACCAGCATGTCCCGCCGTGTAATGCCGAGCATTCGTCCCTCCCGAACAGCAGTTGCTGCGATCATAGCATTTTATCGTCCGATTCAGCGCAATTTACGGCTTTGCCAGGCCGCAAGACCGGATTACGGACTTGAGCGCGCGCACACCCGAACGCATAATCAGGTGAGTCTGCGAAAGCGGTGAAGCGATGGACAAACACCTGACACGGCGCGGGCTGATAACGGCGGGCGTTGTCGGTGCGGCGGGGCTCGGAGCGGGTGCGCTCGGCAGCCGCTACGGGTTGCTGACGCCCGACGGTCACAGTATCGAGGGCCTCGGCGAATCCTTTACCTATTCGGTGCAGCGCCTGCTGTCGTCGGGTCAGTCACTGGCGCGTGAATTCACCCGCGACCGGATTTCCAAAGTCCATCCAACAAACGGCCCGGCGCCGAAGGATGCCGCGTATCGCGCAATGCTGGCGAACGGATTCAAGGATTGGAGCCTGAAGGTCGAGGGGCTGGTGAGCCGGCCTGCATCATTCTCGATGGACGATCTCAAACGAATGCCGGCGGACAGCCACATCATCCTGCAAGCCTGCGAGCAGGGCTGGTCCTTTATCGCCGAATGGACCGGAGTGCGGCTGTCGCACATTCTGGATCAGGTCGGGGTCAAACCGGAAGCGCGCTTTGTCATGTTCGTGCCGTTCCCCAATCCGCAGGAGCATACCGGAATCGTGCGCCTGTTCTGGGACAGCATCGACATGGCGGAAGCCACGCATCCGCAGACGCTGATCGCCTATGGCATGAATGGCGACGCTCTGCCGGCGGACCATGGCGCGCCGGTGCGCCTCAAGCTGGCACGGCAACTGGGCTACAAGAACGTCAAATACCTTCAGAAACTCGTGCTGGTCGACAGCATGGACAAATTCGGCGGCACGCGCGGCGGCAACAGCGCTGCCACATGGTACGGCGGAATCTGAACGGCCAGGGGATAGTCCCTCACTGCTCACCAAAAGGATCATTCATCCTTTCGTCGCCGGTTTCGGTCGCACCCCCAATTTAGCGCTTGACCATGTGCAGGGATAGGTGTAGTCCTATCTCCATAGGTGATTTCTGCGCTCAGCGCCGCTTCGCGCGACCTCCTGAAAGAGCTGTAATGTTTACACCCGCCGACACACTTAAGCCCATGAACAGTTGCGAGTCTCTTCGAGGGGCGCAGTCCCGCGGCCGTTGTGGCTTGAACTCAAAACATCCAATGAATTCAAGCCTGTGCAGTAGTGCAATTGGCTGCGCCGGTCGGAATTAAAATCAGCCAATGAATTCAAGCCTGTACAGTAGTGCAGTTCAAATGGCGTTTCAAAAATACACCAGCGGGTTGACCGGAGAACCGGTGCCGCCTTCGACCGGCAGCGGCGCAAAAGTGATCGCGAATTCATAGCGGTTCAGCCGCCGTGCGGTCGCCACCAGCTCTTCGAGATCAAGACATTCGACAATATTGATCCCCATCCAGTTCAGCACCGCGACATGGATCGGATTGCGCATGCCCTCCCAGCCCGGGCGTGGATTCCAGTCGATGTTGAAATCATGCCCAATGAATGCCGGCAGGCGATCGTGCATCCACGGGATGGTGTCGGGATAATAGCCTGCAACCTGTCCCGTCCATGGACCCAGAGCCGCGCGCCGCTTCCAACGCCCGGTATAGAGCAGCGGAATGTCACCCGGCCCGATCTTCACGCCGGCCTTTCGCTCCCATGCTTCCAGGTCGGCGCGCGTGATCGGCGTGTTCGGGTCGATCCAGTCCACGCCCTTGAGCTGCGGAATGTCATAGAGCACGGCGCGGGTCGTGATGCCCTTGCGCCAGGTCATCACATTGCCCTTGATGCAGCCGCTTTCGCGGTTGAGATTTCCCGCAACCGGCACGCCGTTATACATCAACCCGTTTTCGAAGAAGTGGCACCAGGTGTCGATATGCGCGACCGTCTGGCCGTGATAGCTCACCGAGTAATTGTCCGTCGTCCCGCCATCGGTGATGGTGTTGGTGACGCGGTGGAAAATGCCGGCTTCATTCACATCCGCCGCGACAGTTTGCGGTTCGGCATGCGCGAGCGAAATCACGATGCCGTTCTTCACCAGACGCAGCGCAGCGGCGGTTTTTTCCGGCGTGATCAGACTCGTCGTGCCGGCGGATTCCTGCCCGGCCGGCGCCCATTTGCCCCAGGTCTTGAACTCGGTGCGCCAGCGTTCGTATTGCGCGCGCAGCGCTTGCGTATCGGGCGGCGGCACTGGCGCCGCAGCGGCGGCATGGCCCGGAGAGTGAATCACAATGGCGGTCGCTGCCGCCAGCGCAATTGCGGTGCACAGCGCAGCCGCGGTCAGTCCTTTTCTCATCGCATCCCCCTCAGAAGTCCGGTTTATCTGCTGTCGGTATATGCGCGTTCTTGTCGGAGTAATATTTCGTCAGCGTGTAGTAATGCCCGGTGTTCTCGGCGCAGACGCGTTCCTCCCATTCCTTGTTGATCGAAGGCAGATAGGTGACGGTTGCGCTGTAGGGCATGGTGAATTCGCCCGGATCATCGACCTTGAATTCGAGCTGCATGCCGCGCCCGCGATAATTGGGATCGACATCATAAGAGGCGACATGGCCCCACTCCTTTGCACCGCGCGCCTGCGCCGCCTTCGCTTCTTCGTAAGACAGGAACCGGTAGCGTTCGGTCACATGCAGAGCATTCGTATACGGAGTTCCAAAGCGATCGAGCGTGCTCCGCGGGCCGGTCTTGATGCCGATGGTATCGACGACCAGCGTGTCGCCTTCGTAATGCCCGACCGAATCGCCGTGCCAGGAGGGCACGATATTTGCCGGATGCGTCTGGTTCAGACGCACCTCGCGGAAATCATGGTCGTGATTGTAGAGAATGGTGATTTTGTCCGGCTGCTGCAGCAGCTCGATTTCGAAATTCCAGAAGATATACGGCACCGGCTGCGACATGCATTGATTGTCCGGGTCGGGAAAAGCGAGGCCGGAAAGCGAAATCTGGCTGTTGCGGCGAATGACGGCCGCGGTCGCCGGTTTGAGCACCGGATTGGTGTCATCGCCCACCAGCAGCGCCGAGCCGATGGCCCCGCCCTTGTGGTGCACCGGACTTGGGCCCGAAAGCGGCATCTCGATGCCGACATTGGGATGCGCCCACAGCCCGGAAAAATCCGGGATCGCCTGGGCCGATGCGGGCAGCGCGCAACAGCACGAAATCGCTCCGGCAAACAAATGCAGTTTCATGGCGCCCAGCCTCGTGAAATCGCACAACCGTAATACGCGAGGGGTGCTGCCACAATGGCTGCGCGACCGCGGGTGATGTAGGATCGCAGCACTCAGGGAGGTCACCATGCGCTTAATCACGGCCGCGATTTCGGCGCTGCTGCTGTCCGTTGCATCGGCAGTGGCACAGCCGAGAACCACTTTGGACATTTATGTCGTCGATGTCGAAGGCGGCAACGCTACGCTGTTCGTCACGCCGTCGGGAGAATCCGTGCTGATCGACACTGGCAATGCCAATGGCGCGGTGCGCGATGCGGGACGGATCATGGACGCGGTCAGAGATGCGCGCCTCACGCAAATCGATCATCTGATCCTGACCCACTATCATGCCGACCACTTTGGCGGCATGGAGGAATTGTCGAAACAGATTCCGGTTCGCGAATTCATCGACCACGGGCCAAATGTGCAGCCTGGCGCCGGTGCCGACTGGGAACGCGACGTCTATCCCCGCCTCTACGCGAGAGCGAAACATACAATCGCCAAAGCCGGTCAACGCATTACGCTGAAGGATGTGGATTGGCGCATTGTCGCGTCGGCCGGAGGGATGATTTCCCCGACCACTCTTCCCGGCGCAAACGGGGCCAATCCGGAATGTGCGCGTTTCCAGCCCTTCGACAACAATATGGAAGATCCGATGTCGGTGGCGAGCTACATCACTTTCGGACAATTCCATACCGCGCATCTGGGTGATCTGACGCGCGATATGGAATTCAAGCTGATGTGCCCGGTGACCCGTCTGCCGCAGGTCGATTTGTTTCTCGGCCTGCATCACGGCGTCGAAAGCTCCAACTCGCCGGTAATGATTCACGCGCTGCATCCCCGCGTCGCGATCATGAACAATGGCACGCGCAAAGGCGGCGACCCGCGCACGATGATGAGCATCCACACCTCGCCCGGGCTGGAGGACCTCTGGCAGATCCATTTCTCGCAATTGAGCGGCCAGGAATATACGCAGCCCGGAATGTTCATCGCCAATTTGATCGATGAACAGCCGGCGGCGATGCCGGTTGCCGCAATCGATGCTCCACCACCCGGCGCGGCTGCACCTCCGGCGCCGGTGCATAATGGCAAGGCCTACTGGATCAAGGTTTCAGCGCAGCGCGACGGCAGCTTTACCGTCACCAACCAGCGCAACGGATTCACCAAGACCTACGGCCGCTAAATGGGGTCAAAACCCATAATGTCGCTTCGCCGAGCGACCGCTTCCGGCCCGATTCCGGACGTCGATCGAGCCGAGCGGTTTGACTGCAAATCGCCAAGAGCC
>JAGWSK010000015.1 GCA_028869355.1 Alphaproteobacteria bacterium
GGTGCGTTGGGCGGCGTCGCCAGTCTGGCGCTGCCGCCTTTCGCGCGCCATGCTTACTCCCAGGAAAACCTCGCTGTGGTCCCGGTGAGCGAGGGCTTCGTGATGCTCACCGGCGCCGGCGGTAATGTCCTGGTACGGACGGGAAGCGCCGGTCAGATGCTCGTGGACAGCGGCGCTGCGCCGTTCACCGATGCGGTGCTTGCGCGTTTGCGCGATCTGCCGGGCGCAGGCCATGTCACAACTCTGTTCAACACGCATTGGCACCGGGAGCAGGTGGGCGGAAACCTGGCTTTCGGGCGGGCGGGATCAAAAATCATTGCTCACGAAAAGACCCGGGCGCATCTGGCGACGGATTATTACGTGATGGACGAGGATCGGTACGAGAAGGCGCTGCCCGTGGAGGCTCGTCCGACCGTGACGTTTTTTACCGGCGACCAGACCCTCCCTGGCGACAAGGGGATCGAATACGGCCACCTGCTCGAAGCGCATACCGACGGCGATATCTATGTTTTCTTCCGGGACGCGAATGTGCTGGCCGCGGGTCATGCCATCGCGCCGGTCAAGGATCCCGCGCTTGACTGGTTCGGTGGCGGTTGGCTGGGTGGGCGCGTCGACGCGCAGGAAAAACTCCTGAAGCTGACCGATGCGCAGACGCGGATCGCGCCGAGCTACGGTCCCGTAGTTGGCCGCGCCGAGCTCCAGGCCGAGTTCGACATGACGCGCGCGCTCTACGATCGCATGCTTGATCTCATCAAGAAGGGCATGAGCGCACAAGACATGCTCGATACGGGACTGATGAAGGGTCTGAATCGCACCTTCAGCGACCCGTCCAAGTTCGTCTACGACGCCCATAAGGGCTTTTGGGCGCATCACAATTCTCTCGGACCGGAAGTGCTCTGATGAACACCGTGATGAAGCGAGCCATTTTTTCAGCCGTTTTATGGCTTGCCGCGGCCGGTACGGCCGCCGCTGCCGATGGCAGCCTCGCCGGTCTAATCCAGGCTGGCAATCGCGACGCCGCGCTGAAGATGATTGCCGCGGGCGCGGACGTGAACGCAGCACAGGGCGACGGTACGACGCCGCTGCATTGGGCCGTTTACAAGATCGATCCGGAGCTTGTCCGTGCGCTCCTCGCGCACGGGGCCAAGCCCGATGCCATGAACAATTACGGCTCGAGCCCTTTGGCGGAGGCGGTAAAGGCCGGCAACGCGCGCCTGGCTGGAATGCTGATTGACGCAGGCAGCAACGTGGAGGTGCCGAACCAGGAGGGCCAGACCGCCCTGATGCTGGCCGCGCGCGCGGGATCGGTGGAGGTCGCCGAACTGCTGGTGCGCCACGGCGCCAACGTCAATGCACGGGAGAGATGGCGCGGCCAGACGGCGCTGATGTGGGCGGCCGCCGCAGGCTCTGTCGATATGACGCGGTTTCTCATCGCCCATAAGGCGGACGTCAACACCCGCGCGCTGGCCAGCGACTGGCCGACCCAGATGACCGGCGAGCCGCGCAACCAGTATCGCCCCACCGGCGGCCTGACACCGTTGCTTTATGCGGCGCGCTCGGGATGTACGGGTTGCGTGCAAGCGCTCCTGGACGCCGGCGCAGATCCCAACCGGCCGAACCCTGACGGCGTGACGCCGCTGATCGTGGCCATCGACAATTTCGCATTCGACACGGCAAAGCTCCTGTTCGAGCGCGGCGCCAATCCGAATCTCTGGGATTGGTGGGGCCGCACCCCACTGTACACGGCGATCGACATGAATACGTACAGTCTGGACGCTTACGCGGAACGCACCGGGCCGCCCATCGTGACGACGAAGACCACCGCGCTCGAGCTCGCACGGCTGTTTCTGCGTGCCGGCGTGAACCCCAATCCTCAGTTGAACATGCATCGGCCCGGGCGAGGCGGCAACTCCGGCCGCTTCACCGATGAGATCATAACCACCGGCGCCACGCCGATGTTGCGCGCCGCGGCGTCTCAAGACAGCGAGGCCGTGCGGCTGTTGCTGGAATACGGTGGGCGTGTCGATGTCCCAAACGTGATGGGCGTGACGCCGCTGATGGCTGCCGCCGGGCTGGGCATGAAACCGGGTCCGCGCTTCGATCCCAACGCCAAAGATGCGCAAGACCGGTCGATCGCGACGCTCGAAATCCTGTCGAAGGCCGGCGCCGACGTGAATGCGCGGATCACCGATGTCAAGAGCCTGACCGCGCGCATGGGACGTGGCGGCACGCTGCCGGAGCGGGGTGGGCAAAGCGCACTCTTCGGCGCGGTGCAGTGGGGCTGGCCCCGCGTCACCAAGTATTTAATCGATCACGGCGCGGAAGTGGCAATCATGGACGACCTCCACGTGTCGCCGCTCGACGCTGCTTTGGGGCGGCACGGCAGCGCCGACAATCATCCCTCCGACGAGGTCGCCAAAATACTTCAGACAGCAAGCGGCCAGTAGACTGCAGCCGTGACCCAACACAGGGATAAGTGACTTCTCCCGGATCACAGTAGTCCATTGTCCGGTATTGGCGAGATCCCGCCACATCCGTCAGATCACTGAGAACGTCCGCGTTTGGCGATGAAGCGAAGTGCGCCGTGCAATCTGGAACCGTCGCTCTTGAACGCCAAGCCGACGTCGCGCAGACATCACCGGTCCGGCGAGATTGACCCGAAGCGGTCGTTGCTCAATGCAAGATAGGCAACCTGTACGGTTGTGTTAGTATACCGCATTCGACGTGCAAGGGGATGAAACCGCTCTATGCACCGAGAGATCGCAATCGTCTTGACCGTGCTCCTCCTTGCCGGTTGCATAAACGCCACCGGCATGATGCTGACCGACAGCACCGCCGTCGTCTCGGCACTGGGGCCGGCTTCCTCCGACCGCGAAGTCGTTTTCGAGTCAGCCCTGGCAGAGGCCGCGAGGCTCGCGCGCACCTATGGCTATCAGTATTTCATCGTTCTCAAGCTCGACGAGCGCAGCGTCACGACGACAAAATATACGGCGGGGGAGACCATACCACTCACCATCACCGGTCATGTGAGCAGGAGTCCGGTGATCACGGGCACTCTCTCGCGAGCAAACCTGCCGGGCGGGACCCTCATGGTGCCCGGAACGAGCGTGACCTCTGTCAAACCGGGACTCGCGATCACGGTGAAGATGTATCGCCGGGGCGAGATCGATTCCCGGCAGGATGGGGTCTGGAACATCGACTTCCTGCCGGGCGCAGCCGCTTCCGGGAAAAGCGCACCTTCGCCGCCGAGCACTGGGCAGGACCGGGGTTGACCTAAGCTGCCATGCGGCGGTTCGTGACGTGCGCCAGGTCAGTCTCCGGGCCACAATGATCCCCGCCCTGATGCAGCACCAGCCCGTTCACCGCGCCGGTGGAGTCACGCGTAAAACCGATGCTCAGGGCCGGGACGGTGGTGACTGGACGAGCGGGAAGATCGCGATGCGATCGCCGCGTACTGAACCGAGCCATAGTTCGTTGGCGACCTGAATGGCCACAGTACTGACGCCGAACCCGTCGATATTGGGCTGGCGAATGAGTTCCTGCACCTTCAGCGTCGTCGGATCGACCTTCGCAACGTTCGATGTCTGCGAAGGCGCGGTCCCTCCCTGGCCAGCCGCAAGCAGCGTACCGTCCGGAGCCCATCGGAGATTGTCGAGACGAAAGCCAACCGGAACACTGTCCCTCTTGACCGGCGTTTGCCCGCGCGACAAGCGAATGAAAGATTGGCTGCCCCATCCTCCAATGTACAGCCACTTACCGTCCCTGGAGATTTCCAGACCGTTCGGACCGGCGGCTTCGCTACCGGGCACTTTGTTCCATCCGGTGCCCGGGTGCCATTCCCAGACCTCACCGTTGATCTCGCCCGCCATCATTCTTTCGCGCGCAGCCGCATCAGCGTCCCGCGGCAAAAAGTTTGTGGTGACAAACCCGCCGTCGGACAGACCGACGACAGAATTCAAGCCGATTGGATCGGGCGCAACCGCACATCCAATCCAGGTCAACGTAGGCGCCCTGGGCCGGGCATCCAATTCGAAAACTTCGATCGATTCCCTGCTGCCATGATGAACGACGTAGAGTGTATGCACCGCGTTCTGTCCTGGGCGCAGATAGAGGCCGTGCGCTCTAAACTTGTCGCCTTCAGAACCGATAGGTTGATAAGCCGAATGGCGCCGTTCGCCACCATACCAGACGAAAGAATCCAATCCGACCTCGGAACAGCAGCGAGATCTTCAGGACCTAGTTGGTCGCAGACGAAACGAATATTGCCGATCGCCTCACACCCAGCTGCCTTTGCTTCAGCGCTTCCGCCGCCGAGTGATAACGTGATGACGACTGCCAGTGACATCAGCACCTTCATGACCGCCCTCCCACTTCCTGGGTCTGTACACGAAACACATCATACTACCTCCGATGTCCATACCCCGGAAAAATGCTGATGATTTCAGCGCAAGATCGTCAGTTTGGAAGATTTTGTTGAACCGGCAACATTCGGAGAACGTGAAGCCGTCCTGGTTCGGCTCGCACGCGAGGGGCGACCGCTCGGCTTGTGATCCGTGGCTGTCTTACGGTTTAGTTCCCGACTGCTCGCCACATCTGGAGTTTTCCCCCGTAAGGCACTTCGCCCACAATGATGTCGCCCTTCGAGTTCACGGCAATGCTGTGCGGGTCTGTCAAATCGCTGGGCTGGTTACCCGGCCGTCCGAATTTCGCGAGAACCTTGCCCGTGGCCCGGTCCAGGATGTGAATCACATTATCGGAGCCGTCGGCGACATACATGAATGTCTGCGCGGGATCTGGTGAAAAGCCGATGGAGCCGGCCGTGCCGACTGCATTTTCCGAGTTTGTGCGGTGGGCGGTCGGTGTCTTGACAACTATATTCCTTTTGAAGTTGCCCATCTTGTCGAAAATTTCGATGCGGTCGCCCAGGCGGTCGCAGACATAGACCAAACCGTCATTACCAATCACCACGCAGTGCACGGGGCTCAGAAATACACCGCCAACTCCCGCGTCCGTTTCAGCCTGAGTGGCCTGACGCCCCCACTGGCGCAGGTAATGTCCATCGCGATCGAAGACGGCGACCCGTTTGTTGCCGTAACCGTCCGAAACATAGATGTCGCCATTGCCAGGATCGACGGCAACTTGCGTCGGTTTGAAAAACGAAGTGCGACTCGCATTCAGGGCCCTGCCGGTGGCGGTGCCGTCCGCGCTGTCCATGACCCCCTTCGTACCGATTTGCAGCAATAGTTTGCTGCCGTCATGCGTGTACTTCTGGACAATTCCATCATTGTTGCCGGCCGTCCAAAAACTGCCATCCTTGTCGATGAAGCAACCATGCGCGGTCTTCGCCATTCGCGCGCGATCGCCCCAGGAATTGACGACATTGCCGTCCGCGTCGAACTCGATGACCGGCGGCGCGGGCGTCGCCAGATTCCTCTCCTTGGGCGCAGGTTCCCCCCTGGTCACGACGAACACATGGTCGCGTGCATCGACACAAACGCTGCCCACCGATCCCAATACCCACCCTTCCGGCAATGGCTTGGGCCAGGACGGGTCGTACTTGAACTGTGGCACCGCGACGGCGGCCTGAGCCGAGCTGTGCCCGGTGAACCCGAAAAAGACAGCGGCCACAGCAATTGCGACCGCCATTATCGAGCCTGAGAACCTCGCGCGCATGACGGACTCCTTTGCCTGTCAGCCAATCCCGTTCAGCCGGTAAAAGCGTGTGGCCGTGCCGCGAAACAGATCGGCCCTTTCATTTGCGCTGGCGCTTTTGGTGAGCAGCTTGCATGCATTCCAGTAGACCGGATAGCTGAAGCCCTCCTTGTCGGGCGGGAAGTTGCTTTCAAACATGCAGCGCTGCGTACCGAAGGCGGCGATGCAGGTCTCGACATAGGGGCGCATCGCATTCGCCACCATCTGGGACGATGGGGGCTCGGCCTGCTTCTCAAATCCGAGACCGTTGACGGCCTGGCCCAGTCCGCCGACTTTGACATAGACATTCTGGTGTGCCGCAACCGTTTTGATCGATGCGGCCCAGAGAGGAAACTGTTCGCGTAGCCTGCCCGCATATGCGCCGGTTCCGACCAGTCTGCCGACATGGTTGAGCACGATTTTCGTGTCCGGGAATGCTCCGGCAAGACTTGCGACGTCGTTCAGTTGCGGGTGAAGAACCAAAGCATCGAAGGAGAGACCGAGGCGGCCGAGAACCGCGAATCCTTCGCGGAAAGTCTTGTCGCCGAGCAGCCCGCGCGGGACGGGATTGTTCGGATTCATGAGCGACGCATCGGCGTCCCAGGCCGCGCCATAGCGAATTCCGCGGAAGCGGTCGCCGCCCGCATGCATCAGCGCGGCAAGCACCGGCTCGACGCGGCTGCCCAATTTCAGCTCCGCGTGCCCGACAATACCGGCGGCGACCCTGGTCTTGCCGCAATATCCGCTGGCGCATATCGCGGCCTGCCCGTTGACGAATTCGGTTTCGCCGACCGGGCGCATCTCGACCGGACCGGAGTTCCGGTACATCGAGCTTGCCTCGACAAATACTGTTGCAACGATGCTGTGGCCGGTACGCGTATCGGCGAGGAAGTCGTCCAGCATGTAGCGCCATCCGGGCCGGACCCAGAGGTGGTGATGCGGGTCGACGATGGGGAGTTCGGGCTCGAGCGCCGGCTCCTTGTGCCGATCCAGCCAATCCTCGCGGACCGGGCTTCGCGGCGCCGGCTGCTGCGCGTTTGCCGCGGACGCGGACAGCGGAAAGGCAGCCGCGGCACCGCCGGCAAGAGCAATGAACTCCCGTCTCTTCATGCTGTCCTCCCGCTTTGTGCCCCTCCGGAACAATCTAGCACCAACCAGACCGCTTATCGAATTCGTGCGGCGCAAAAACTCTTGGCCGGAAATATCCGTGCAAATAGATTTACTTCCGCACGAGTGACCGGTGGTCTCAAACGGGGAGGCCTGATA
>JAGWSK010000101.1 GCA_028869355.1 Alphaproteobacteria bacterium
AGAATGGCGGCGGCTGGTGGCTGCTGCTTCTGCTGATCCCTATGCTCGTGGTCTATGTGCCGCTCTACAACACGGTCGAGCCGGAGCTGTTCGGCTTTCCCTTCTTCTACTGGTTTCAGCTTGTCTGGATTTTTGTCAGCATGGGCGTAACGGCGTTCGTTTATTACGGCACCGAACCCCGCGGTGAGGGTTGAGCATGCCGCTGAACTGGACGGCCCTGATTGTCTTTATCTTCTTCTTCGCCATTGTCAGCTTTGTCGGATTCGCGGCGGCGCGCTGGAAACGCGGCAATCTGGACCATCTGCATGAATGGGGCCTCGCGGGCGGCAAATTCGGCACGCTCATCACCTGGTTTCTGCTCGGCGGCGATCTGTACACCGCATATACCTTCATCGCCGTGCCAGCACTGGCGTTCGGCGCGGGGGCGCTGGCGTTCTTTGCCGTGCCTTATACGATCGTCATTTATCCCTTCGTCTTCGTCGTCTTTCCACGTCTGTGGTCGGTGGCGCGTGCGCGCGGCTACATCACCGCGGCCGATTTTGTTCGCGGCCGCTATGGTGATCGCTGGCTGGCGCTTGCGGTGGCGCTGACCGGCATTCTCGCCACGCTGCCCTATATCGCCCTGCAGGTGGTCGGCCTGGAAGTCGTCATTGCCGCGATGGGCGTTCAACTCTCCGGAGCGCTGGTCTATCTGCCATTGATTATCGCTTTCATGATTCTGGCGGCCTTCGACTATTTCAGCGGGTTGCGTGCACCGGCCGCCATCGCGATCATCAAGGACCTGATGATTTACATCACGGTTTTTGCCGCGGTGATCATCATCCCCGAACAGCTTGGCGGCTGGGCGAAAGTCTTCGCAGCCGTGCCGAAAGAAAAGCTGCTGCTGCCAGACAATGCCGGCGCCTATACCGGCTATGCGACTTTGTTCGTCGGCTCGGCGCTCGCGCTTTTCCTCTATCCGCATTCCGTCACCGGCGTGCTGTCGTCATCAAGCCGGCACGTGATCCGGCGCAACGCGGCCCTGCTTCCGGCCTATTCCTTTGTGCTCGGGCTGATTGCGCTGCTCGGCTATATGGCGCTGGCGGTGAATGTCGGATCGATGCCGGCTTATGCCGCGGCGTTCAAACAGTTCGGCGCCAATTTCGCCGTGCCGGCCCTGTTCCTGCAGGTGTTTCCGTCGTGGTTTGTGGGATTTGGCTTTGCTGCCATCGGAATCGGCGCGCTGGTGCCGGCGGCGATCATGTCGATCGCGGCCGCCAATCTGTTCACCCGCAACATCTACCGCGAATTTATCAATCCACAATGCACGCCTTCGGCCGAAGGCAGATGCGCGAAGATGATGTCGCTTGTGGTGAAATTCGGCGCCCTGATGTTCATCATCTTCCTGCCGACCCAATATGCCATTCAGATGCAATTGCTCGGCGGCATCTGGATCATCCACACTTACCCGGCGGTGATTTTCGGACTCTACACGCGCTGGCTCGATTCGCGCGCTCTCCTGATCGGCTGGCTGGTGGGCATGGTCGCCGGCACCTGGATGGCCGCCAGCATCAATTTCGGTGCGATTTATCCGCTGACGATTTTCGGCGAGCCGATCCGCGCCTATATCGCGATCTGGTCGCTGCTGTTCAATCTCGTGACGGTTGTGGTGCTGACGCTGGTGTTCAACGCGCTGGCGCGGCAACAGCGGGACGAGACTCTTCCGGCGGATTACTACGCGCTCGAAGGCATCGGCCAATC
>JAGWSK010000102.1 GCA_028869355.1 Alphaproteobacteria bacterium
ATGGTGCGCGGGGGATCGGAATCGATCTGCGGTTGCAGCAGGAACGGTCCGCCCGGCTTGCCGAAAGGCGCCGCGCGCTTCCCGGCCAGTCCGGTTGCGGGTTGTGCGGAATCAGCACCATTGAAGAAGCCTTGCCCGAGCTGACGCCGCTGTCGGGTGCGCCCCGGCTGACGCCGGCCGCGATCTTCGCCGCGCTGAATGCTCTCTCGGCGGGCCAAACGCTCAACCGCGCAACCGGTGCGGTTCATGCCGCGGCCTTCTGCCGCGCCGATGGGACGATTTCAGCACTTCGTGAAGACGTCGGCCGGCACAATGCTTTTGACAAGGTGGTCGGACATCTGGCGCGGCGAAAAGAGAGCTCCGGTGAGGGCTTTGCCCTGCTGACCAGCCGGTGCAGCTATGAACTGGTCCAAAAAGCGGTTATGGCACGCATTGGGGCGCTGATTACGGTTTCCGCGCCGACCGAACTTGCGGTCCAAATCGCCCAAAAGTCGAATTTGACGCTTATTGCATTGGCCCGAAAAGACTCCTTCCTGGTCTTCCATGATCCTTTCAATTCCATTGTTAAGTAGCTATCGCTCCGGCATAATTTGCCGGATTTCGCGGCCGGCCCCTGGGCCGGGCAATGGGCTCTGTCGAGGCGTCATTTCTCGGAGCATTACGTGCTGAACAAAACACCACCGGCATTCGGCCACGATTGGGACCCGGACAGGGCCCGCGGGATCATCGAAGAATTCAAGGATCTCGAAGGCCCGCTGCTGCCGATACTCCACGCCCTCAATGAGCGGTTTGGCCATATCAGCGAGCCTGCGGTGAAACTGGTCGCGGAAATTCTCAATCTCACACGCGCCGAAGTGCATGGCGTGGTGAGCTTTTATCACGATTTCCGCCGCGAACCGGCGGGCCGGCATGTGATCAAGGTGTGCCGCGCCGAAGCCTGCCAAAGCATGGGTTGCGAAGATCTGGTCGCCCGGCTCGAACGCGCGCTCGGTATCCATATCAGCGACACCACGCATGACCGGCGCATCACGCTGGAAGAGGTTTACTGCCTCGGCAATTGCGCGCTGTCGCCCGCGGTCATGATCGACGGTGAATTGCACGGACGCGCAACCGAAGAAAAAGTGCTCGTCCTGGTGGGGGGGCGGTCATGAGTGATCGGATTTTCGTACCCTGTGACGCGGCGGCACAGTCGATGGGCGCCAATGCAGTCGCTGCTGCGGTGCAAGCCGAAATCGAAAGCCGCGGTCTCGACGCGTCCGTCGTGCGCAACGGCTCGCGCGGACTGTTGTGGCTCGAACCTTTGCTTGAGGTGGAAACACCCGCAGGCCGCATCGGATACGGCCCGGTTACACCGGCCGATGTCAAAAGCATTTTCGCCGCCGGATTTGCTGCCGCTCACCCGCGCAAGCTCGGCAAGGTTGACGACATTCCGTATCTCGCAAAGCAGCAGCGGCTGACCTTCGCACGCTGCGGCATCACCGATCCGCTGTCGCCTACGGCATATGCGTCGCAGGGCGGGCTGAAGGGCCTGAGGCGCGCGCTCGACATGGCGCCCACGGCAATCGTACAGGAAGTGATCGACTCAGGGCTTCGCGGGCGCGGCGGTGCGGGATTCCCCACCGGCATCAAATGGCGCACCGTGCTGCAAACGGAATCGCCGCAAAAATACATCGTCTGCAATGCCGATGAGGGCGACAGCGGCACTTTCTCCGACCGGATGCTGATGGAGGGCGATCCCTTCGCGCTGATCGAAGGCATGGCGATCGCAGGAATCGCGACCGGCGCGAACAAGGGTTATGTCTATATCCGCTCGGAATATCCGGACGCGTTCCGGCAATTCAACCGCGCCATCGAGATCGCACGCAAGGCGAAAATTTTGGGCCGCGGCATTCTCGGCAGCCAACATGATTTCGACCTTGAAGCGCGTCTCGGCGCCGGCGCCTATATTTGCGGTGAAGAAACGTCCCTGCTCGAGAGCCTGGAAGGCAAACGCGGCCAAATCCGCTTCAAACCGCCGCTGCCTGCCATCGCCGGCCTCTTCGGCAAGCCCACCGTCGTGAACAATGTCATTTCGCTGGCCACCGTGCCGTCCATTCTCGCCGACGGCGCAGCATATTACCGTGACTTCGGCATGGGCCGCTCACGCGGGACAATGCCGTTGCAGCTTGCCGGCAATGTCAAGCATGGCGGCCTTGTCGAACGCGCTTTCGGTTTGACCTTGCGTGAAATCGTCGAGGAATTCGGCGGCGGCACCTATAGCGGACGTCCGGTTCGCGCGGTGCAGGTCGGCGGGCCCCTGGGTGCCTACTGGCCGACAAGTCTGTTTGATGTGCCGCTGGATTATGAAGCCTTTGCCGCCAAAGGCGGCATGATCGGACATGGCGGCGTCGTGGTGTTCGACGACACGGTCGACCTCGCCAAACAGGCGCGGTTTGCGTTCCATTTCTGCGCGATCGAGTCATGCGGCAAATGCACACCATGCCGCATCGGTGCTCGCCGCGGCGCGGAAACCATGGAAAAGATCATGCGTGGCGAGCGCGTCGTGGAAAACACCGAACTTGTCCGCGATCTTTGTGAAACCATGCGCGATGGGTCACTCTGTGCATTGGGCGGCTTGACGCCCATGCCGGTGGTCAGCGCAATGGAGCATTTCCCTGAAGACTTCGACCGTGGCGCCGTACGCGCCGCGGCGGAGTAGCCTTAACGAGGCCCACCATGTTGGAAACAGAAATCAACGCCAACGACATCGATCGCGGCACGCCCGAACGGCAAAGCCAAAAGCTGGTGACGCTCGAAATCGATGGCCGTCCGGTCACCGTGCCCGCAGGCACTTCGATCATGCGCGCCGCGTCGCTCTCCGGCATTGACGTCCCGAAGCTCTGCGCCACGGATTCGCTGGAACCGTTCGGCTCCTGCCGGCTCTGTCTGGTGGAAATCGCGGGCCGCAATGGCACGCCGGCTTCCTGCACCACGCCGGCCGAAAACGGCATGCGCGTATCGACCCAGACCGAGCGGCTGTCCAAATTGCGCCGCGGCGTGATGGAGCTCTACATCAGCGATCATCCGCTGGACTGCCTGACCTGTTCGGCCAATGGCGATTGCGAATTGCAGGACATGGCCGGCGCCGTCGGGTTGCGTGACGTGCGCTATGGCTATGCCGGCGAAAACCATCTCGACGCCGTGAAGGACGAGTCGAATCCGTATTTCACTTTTGATCCGGCAAAATGCATCGTCTGTTCGCGCTGTGTGCGCGCCTGCGAGGAAGTGCAGGGCACGTTTGCACTGACCATCGATGGCCGCGGCTTTGCCTCGCATGTTTCGGCCGGAATGGACGAGGACTTTCTCGATTCCGAATGCGTGTCCTGTGGCGCCTGCGTGCAGGCCTGCCCGACCGCAACGCTGACGGAAAAATCCGTCATCGAGTTCGGCACGCCGCAGCGTTCGGTGATCACGACCTGCGCCTATTGCGGCGTCGGCTGTACGTTCGAGGCCGAGCTGCAGGGCAATCGCGTGGTGCGCATGACGCCCTACAAGGACGGCAAGGCAAATCACGGCCACTCCTGCGTCAAGGGACGCTTCGCCTGGGGTTATGCGACCCACAAGGAACGCATCACCAAACCGATGCTCCGCAATTCGATCAAGGACCCATGGCGGGAAGTCACCTGGGACGAAGCGCTCAACCATGTCGCTTCGGAATTCAAGCGCATCCAGGCCAAATATGGCCGCGGCGCCATTGGCGGAATCACCAGCTCGCGTTGCACCGATGAAGAAACCTATCTGGTGCAGAAAATGATCCGTGCGGCATTCCACAACAACAATGTGGACACCTGCGCGCGCGTCTGTCATTCGCCGACCGGTTACGGACTGAAAACCACATTTGGCACCTCTGCCGGGACGCAAGATTTCGATTCGGTGAATGAAGCCGACCTGATGATGGTGATTGGCGCCAATCCGACCGATGCGCACCCGGTGTTCGCGTCGCGCATGAAGCGGCGCCTCCGCGAAGGCGCCAAACTCATCGTCATCGATCCGCGCCGCATCGATCTGGTTCGCACCCCGCACGTCGCGGCGGCCCATCACCTGCAATTGCTGCCCGGCACCAATGTGGCCGTGATCAATGCGCTGGCGCATGTGGTCGTCACCGAAGGGCTGGTCAACAAGAAATTCGTCGAGGAGCGCTGCGACGCAAAAGAATACGAAGCCTGGGCGAATTTCGTCAGCCAGCCGGAGAATTCACCGGAGCAGGTTAAAAAAATCTCCGGCGTTCCGGCGGACGAGCTGCGCGCGGCCGCCCGGCTATATGCGACCAGCCGGAATTCCGCGATCTATTATGGACTCGGTGTCACCGAGCACAGCCAGGGTTCGACCATGGTGATCGGCATGGCCAATCTCGCCATGGCAACCGGCAATCTCGGCCGCAACGGCGTCGGCGTGAATCCGCTCCGGGGACAGAACAATGTCCAGGGTTCCTGCGACATGGGTTCGTTCCCGCATGAATTCTCCGGCTACCGCCACGTGACCGACGATGCGACCCGAGCCCTGTTCGAAAGCGCCTGGGGTCTCGCACTCGATTCGGAACCCGGCCTGCGCATCCCGAACATGTTCGACGCAGCCATCGATGGCACGTTCAAAGGCCTTTATGTGCAGGGCGAGGACATTGTGCAGTCCGATCCCAATACGCAGCATGTCGCGGCTGGACTGGAGGCGATGGAATGCATCGTCGTCCACGATCTCTTCCTCAACGAGACCGCGGCCTATGCGCATGTCTTCCTGCCGGGCGTCAGTTTCCTTGAAAAGGACGGCACCTTCATCAATGCCGAGCGGCGCATCGGACGTGTCCGCCAGGCGATCCCGCCTGTGTCCGGCATGCAGGAATGGGAAGTCATCTGCAAAAT
>JAGWSK010000103.1 GCA_028869355.1 Alphaproteobacteria bacterium
AATCCCTGCTGAACCGAATCCAGATCATTCAGCGGGGTGGTCCAAACCTGGTCTGCCCGGATGTTCAGCATGGTTCACTCCTCTACTTTGACTTTGACGAGGTTATAGGCTGCGGATGCGGGCAAGTTCAATCGCCGCTCACGCGCCCTGTGCCGCGCAATTTTTGTGTGACCGTGATTGGCTGCGCATGCTACCAGACCCGGCAAGCGGAACGGTTGCACCGCAACCTGCGGCGGCGCCGGTTCAGCCAGATTGGGAGTTAAACGATGAGGTTTTTGTCGTTTCGCGCCAGTGGACGCGCGCGCTATGGACTGGTCGTTGGCAACGGCATCGTGGACCTCACCACGCGGCGCAATGAACCCGATCTCAAGTCGCTGATCGCCGCCGGTGGTCTCGCCGACGCGGCCAGGGCATACGCCGGCAACAAACCCGATTTCGCCCTCGATGCAATCGAGTTCGACCCGCTGATCCCGAACCCGTCGAAAATCATCTGCATCGGTTTGAATTATCACGAGCATCGTAATGAGACGAAGATGACCGGCGATGCCTATCCCGCGATCTTCCTCCGTTTTGCCGACACGCAGCTCGGCCACTTGCAGAAAGTGATCCGGCCGAAGAGCTCCGAGCAGCTCGATTACGAGGCCGAACTTGCGCTGATCATCGGCAAGGGCGGGCGCCACATCAAAGAGCGCGATGCCATGGCGCATGTCGCCGGATTCTCATGCTACAATGATGTGTCGGTACGCGATTATCAGCGCCATGCCAGCCAGTGGACTCCGGGCAAGAATTTTCCGGCAACGGGACCATTCGGGCCATGGCTCGTCACGCCGGACGAAGTCGGCGAACTCGCGGGCAAAACAATCCAGACCCGTCTCAATCGCGATACGGTCCAGTCCTCGACGCTCGATCTGATGATTTTCCCGCCGGCACGGCTGATCGAATATATTTCCAGCTTCACGCCGCTTTATCCGGGCGATGTCATCGCCACCGGAACCCCCGGCGGGGTCGGCTGGGTGCGCAAACCGCCGCTGTGGATGAAGCCGGGCGATACCGTCGAAATCGATATCGAGGGCGTCGGCATCCTGCGGAATACCATCGTCGCGGAAGATTAGGGGCGCTTTGCGATTTTCAATCGCAATGCGCTCCTGTTTTTTATTGTCGCATTTTTCGCGCCGAATCGGCAGCCACTTCCGCCTTCGTCAAGACTTCGGCGGACCAAGAGTCGCACGCTCGCCCGCCGAAGCTTTCAGCGTAGGCGGGTCGGCGAAAATGCTTTATCGGCGGGTTTTATTCACGGCCCGCTTCTGGCAAGCTGCGGCAAAACACCGCTCGGTTTCGGGCGCGGGAGGACGCATGGCTGGACGGACATTGGATGTTGGCGCGCTGATCGAAAGCCGATTGGCGCGGCCGCAAATCATGATCGCGTTGTGGCTGTGCACGCTGATGGTGCTGGAAGGCTATGACATGCAGACGCTGTCATTCGCCGCACCCGCGATCCTGCGCGAATGGCAGGTCAGCCGGGCGGATTTCGGTCCCGTGCTGTCGGCGCATCTGACCGGCTATTTGTTTGGCGCGCTGATCTTAAGCTTTTTTGGCGATCGTATCGGGCGCAAGAACATCATCATCGCCGGCGCGGTTATCTTTGGCGCCTGCACTTTTGCCGCCGGTTTTTCCGCTTCGCCCCTGGAACTTGGCCTGTGGCGATTCGGCGCCGGAATCGGCCTGGGCGGCGCGATTCCGACCGGGATTGCGCTGGCCGCGGAATATATGCCCAAGCGGGTACGCGCGACCACGATCGGCCTGATGTTTGTCGGCTATAATGTCGGCGCCGCTGCGGGCGGTTTCATCGCCGCCTGGACCATCGCCGATTACGGCTGGCCATCGGTGTTCTTTATCGGCGGCATTGCCGCGATCCCGATGTTTTTGGGCCTCGCCCTGGCGATTCCGGAATCGGTGCGGTTTCTGATCGTCAAAGGCGCGCCCAATGCCGAAATAGCCACCATCATCCAGCGGCTCCGGCCATCTGCCGATCTCAGTGATGTGACGCGTTATGTCGCCGGCGAAGAGAGCCGGAAGAATTCACCCGCGAGCCTGTTTGCCGAGGGGCGCGCCGCCGTCACCGTCCTGTTGTGGCTGTCCTTCATTGCCAGCTTCACCGGGCACTATTTCATCACCGGCTGGATGCCGACGGTGCTTTCGGATGATGGGATGTCGATTGCCCAAGCGAATACCGCGATGGGATTCTTCCAGTTGGGCGGCGCGATCGGAAGTTTCCTGATCGCCTTCCTTTTGGACCGGGTCGGCATTCGCGTCATCGCGCTGACATTCCTTGCCGCGACCCCTGTTGTCGCAGTCCTCGGCATGCAGGCGCCATATCTCGTGCTGCTGCCAAATATGCTGGTCGCAGGCATCGGCGTGCTGGGCGGCCAGATCGGTTTGAATGCGCTGGCCGGAACGATCTATCCGACCTACATGCGCGCGACTGGTGCCGGATGGGGCCTGGGAGTCGGACGCATCGGTTCGATCGCCGGGCCGATCATCGGCGGCCTGCTGCTGAATTTTGGATTCACACGTCCGGTGCTGTTGGTCTTGACGGCCATTCCGTTGTTCTTCTGCGGGATTGCGCTGTTTGCGCTGCAATCTGCCAAGCGCGCGCAAGATGAACGTGGCGGCGACATTGGCCTGGCAAAGGCGGATTTTGCGCATTAGAGAGACGCATTGCCGCACAATTCCAAAATTCTCACGCGGAGCCGCGGAGTTGGCGCTGTTGTTGCCTGTGGCAGTCTCGTGCGGTCGCTTTCGGAGTGAACAATGAAAAAGGTGGCGCTGACTGCGGCCCTGGCCGATTACGATCACGTGCGCGATCTGGCACTGGGGCGGGTACAGGCCGACGGAATCGAACTCACCTGCCTGACGCTGCCGATCGAAGAGATTTTCTTCCGCTTCATTGTCTATCGCGAATGGGAAGTGTCCGAGATTTCCTTTGCCAAATATGTCGCGCTGACGGCGCAAGGCGACGAAAGCTATTGGGCGATACCCGTGTTCCCGTCGCGGGTTTTCCGCCATTCGTCGATTTTCGTGCGCAACGATGGCCCGATCGCATCGGTTCAGGATCTCAAAGGCCGCCGCGTCGGCCTTCCCGAATGGGCGCAAACCGCAGCAGTGTATTCGCGCGGCTTCCTGCAGCATCAATATGGACTTGATTTGGCCTCCATCGAATGGGTGCAGGCGGGCGTCAATCAGGCGGGACGGATTGAAAAGGTCGAGATCGACCTGCCGCCCGGGGTGAAGCTGACGCGCAGGCCGGACAAGTCGCTGAATGAAATGCTGCTGACCGGTGAAATCGATGCAGCGCTGGCAGCGCGCCCCCCGGATGCATTTCTCGCCGGCGATGCACGCATTCGGCGCCTGTTCCAGAACTACCGCGAAGTCGAGGAGGAATATTACCGCAGCACGGGAATATTCCCGATCATGCACACGGTCGCGGTGCGCCGCGACGTGCTGCATAGTCATCCGTGGATTCCCCGCAATCTGTTCAAGGCTTTTGAGGAGGCGCGGCGTCGCAGTGTGGCGCGGGCGCTGGAAGGCACGGCGTCGCTGTTTCCAATCCCATGGGCCAACGACTATGCCGAGCAGGGAATGAAATTGCTGGGCAAGGACTATTTCCCCTATGGTATCGAGGAAAATCGCACCACTCTCGCCGCATTCCTGCGCTATGCGTACGAACAGGGCGTGTGCAGGCGGCTGTTGGATATCGAGGAACTGTTCCCGCCGCAGCTCCACAGCACATATAGAGTATAATCGGCAGACATTTTTCGTGGGGTGAACAAGATGGACCAGACGCGGGTGCAGGTTTCGACAAAGACACCGGAATTCGCTGCCTATTACAGCCGGCTCTCGCAGAAGAACGTCGCGCCGCTATGGCAGGTTCTGAGGAAAATCGTCACGACAGAACCGGTCAGTCCGGCGCAGCCGGCACATTGGCCCTATCAGGACGTCCGGCCGCTGCTGTTGGAGGCGGGCAAATTGATCTCCGCCGAGCAGGCCGAACGCCGGGTGCTCGTGCTGGAAAATCCGGGTCTCAAGAATCTGTCGTCGATCACCCATTCTCTCTTTGCCGGAATCCAGCTTGTGCTTCCAGGCGAAGTCGCGCCGCAGCATCGGCACAGCCAGGCGGCGCTGCGCTTTATCCTTGAAGGAAAAGGCGCGACCACCACGGTGAATGGCGAAAGATTCGAGATGTATTCCGGCGACCTGATCCTGACGCCATCCTGGCAATGGCACGATCATCAAAACGAAACATCCGAACCGATTGTCTGGCTCGACGGTCTGGACATCGCGCTGGTCGCATTGCTCGATGCCAGCTTCATGCAGCATTCCAACCAGAAGGAACAGGAAGTCACGCGGCCGAAGGAGACTAGCCGCACGCTCTATGGCGCCAATCTGGTCCCCGTTGATGATGGACCTGTATCGTTGAATTCTCCGCTGATGCGCTTTCCCTATGCCGAAGCGCGTGCCGCGCTCGAGCGGCTGAAGACAACGACCGCGTGGGATCCGTGTCACGGAATCCGTATGCGCTATGCGCATCCGCGAACCGGCGACTGGGTGATGCCGACCATCGGTCCGGCGATTCAGCTGGTGCCGAAAAACCTCACCACCGCGGAGTATCGCTCAACCGATGGCGCGGTTTTCGCGGTCGCCGAGGGACACGGGACGGCAAAGATCGGATCGGAGACATTCTCGCTCGCGCCACAGGATGTGTTTGTCTGCCCGTCCTGGATGTGGCGCAGCTTCACGGCGGAATCCGATTTCGTGCTGTTTACCTTCTCCGACCGGCCGGTGCAGGAAAAGCTGGGGCTGTGGCGCGAAGAACGCGGCGTAACGAATTGACTGCCTGGTATTTCAGCGGGCTACGCCGAGAAAGACGGCCAGTAACCGGCTGACTTCGAGCATCAGTTGGTCGCTGACCATACCGAACGGTGTACCGAATCTTTCGCGGCCCAGTGTCATGGCCTTGTCGATCATGATCTGGGAGGCTGTCTTCAATCCGTTTCGGTCATCCGGATGGACGGTAGCGCGAAGCAACGGCGCATCTATCAATGTGCTCGACAACAGCAACACCGTCACGGTCGCATGATCTTCGAAGTGATCGGATTGAATCACCAGTGCGGGCCGCGGCTTGCCATAGTCGCCTTGCACAGCGACAGGCACTAAGCTGCCGCGTTTCATGGCATATCGCGTGATATGTCATCCAGAGCAGCGTCCATGAAACGCTGCAGCTCCATGTCCCGCCGATCGGCTTGCGCAGCCAGTCGGGATTGCCGCCGGCATTCCGAAGCGAAGCGGCGGCTGCGGGTGTCCGGCACCCAGATCTGCACGGGACGCAGGCCTGCCTTGCGAAGGGCAGCACGACGTTTCTGGACCCGGGCAGAGGAAGAGGCTGGCATGACTGAACCTCCGTGGCGACCGTGTTACATGTAGCGCAAATCTGGTTACATGCAACACCTTCAAGCCGGTGAACCACTGTTTTCGCGGGCGGATTTTTCTTGTTCGATGATTTCCCGTTCACGGTAATGTTGTTCGCCGCGCCATGTTGAGGCGCCAGCTGATGGAATTCCGGGCGCCGCTTGCATATGAGTTTTACATGAAGAGTTTGAACGACAAAGACCGGCCGATCATCATCGTGGGTGGCGGGATCGGCGGGCTTGCCGCGGCGCTGGGGCTGGCTGCGCGCGGATATCCGTCACTGGTGCTTGAGCAGGCGCCGGAATTCAAGGAAGTCGGCGCCGGGATTCAGCTTGGCCCGAATTCGTGGCGCTGCCTGCGCGCGCTCAACGCCGGGGATCGCGCCAAAAAACTCGCCGTTTTTCCCGAAGCCCTGGTCATGATGGACGCGGTGACCGCGGAAAAAGTCATTTCAGTACCGCTCAAGGGATTCGAACAACGCTTCGGCGCGCCCTACGCGCTCATTCACCGCGCCGACCTGCTCGATGCACTGCTTGCCACATGCCGTGACTCGCCTCTGGTACGGCTCGAAACCTCGTGCCAGGTGACGGGATTCCGTGACGACGGAGTAACTGTGCATGTGCAGACGAAAGATG
>JAGWSK010000104.1 GCA_028869355.1 Alphaproteobacteria bacterium
CCCAGTGGAGCAGGCTGCAAGCTGGATCCCGGCGGTGATCGGTTCCCCCGCTCACGCGTTAACCTCTTGATCCGGCCGAAGAATCAAGCGCACCGGCCAAGTGGGGACGGTGGATTATCGGCTCAATGCCCCGATGAACGGGAGCCAGTGCCGCCGTTCAGCCGGAGTTCATGGACCGGGGAGCAGTATCGCAACGACGTTGAGCGATAATTGCTCGCGCAACGAGGCAAGCAGAGAAGGACGACTTCCATGAAACGGGTGCTGACAGTGGCTTTGGCCTTTCTGCTTCTGGGCAGTTCGGCGGCCATGGCTCGGGGCTATCACCCCGAAAAATACGGCTATTACGGCGGCTATTATGGCGGTTATCGCCATGATCGCGGCGGCGATGTCGCGGCCGCGCTGGGCGCCGGAATACTGGGCTTCGGACTCGGGGCTCTGGCGGCATCGCAAAATGACGGCTACTACGCGCCGGGCTACGTGGCTCCGACATACCGCTATCCCGCATACGGCGTTCCCGCATACGGCGTTCCCGCCTACGGCTATCCCCCAGCACCTTACGGCTATGCAGTGCCTTATGGCTATCCTGGGCCTTATTCCTATGCGCCGCCCTACGGCTACGCTGAGCCTGGAGTCACTTTTGGATTCAACTTCTGACCGGTCGTGGATGGCGATCAATGGCGCTGTGGTTTGCTCCGCGGCGCCATTTCTTTGAACCGGGCAGCCGTCACGCGAAGCGATAGAGTTTGGCGGGATTATCGACCAGGATCATTTTGCGCATCCCGGCATCGGGGCACCATTCATAGAATGCTTTGACGAGTCCCGGATTGTCGATCTTCTGATACGGCGTGATCTGGCCGATGGAGCGGCCGGCGATGCGGTTGCCGGGATGCGGCCAATTCGTCCCCCACAGCATATGCCCGGCGCGCGCTGCAATCAGTGCGCGCGCCAGTGGAACCACATCGGGATAACTGGGCAGTTTCGACAGATTGTACGGCGCGGACAGCTTCACGTAAGTGTTGCCGGCGCGAACCAGTTCGACCAGCGCGCCAAATCCCTTCTGGTTGACGCCCCCGGCTGCGACGGCTTCGCCGAAATGGTCGAACACCACCGGCACTTTCAGGGCCGCAACCGTCGGCGCAATCGCTTCGATGATCGGAAGCTCGGTGTTCACCTGGATGTGCCAGCCGAGCCGGACAAAGCGGGGCGCGAATGTGTTCAGCGCTTCTTCCGCTGCTTTGGGATCGCGAATCCCGGCGGTGGCCAAGTTCAGCCGCACGCCCATGACGCCGAGACCGGTCAGGCGCTTGAGTTCGGCATCTGGCACGTCGAGCGGCACCACCGCTATTCCGCGCACGGAATTGCCGAGCTGCGCCATGGCGTCGATCAGGCATGAATTGTCGAAGCCATAGAAACTCGGCTGCACCAGAACATTGCGCTGAACCCCACCGAGTTCGGCGCGCAACGCCCGCAACCGGGCGACCGATGCCTCGGGCGGCGTGTAGGTGCGGTTGGCGGCCATGGGATATTTCGACTGCGGACCGACAATATGGTTGTGGCAATCGGTCGTGCCGGCTGGAAGCGCGGATGGCGCCGCTGCGTGCGCGCGCCCGATGGCGAGCATCGCAGCGGATGATCCGGCCAAAAGCGCAAATTCGCGGCGGGTGATCATGATTGTGTTCCTCAGTCAAGCGGGGGGCTGATTAAATACCGAGCAGGGCGGGTGGGTGTTGGCGGACGAAGTTGGTGGCCTGGTCATAGGCAGCGGCCATTTGCAGGCAGCCGAGGTCATCCTGGTTGCGCCCGACAATCTGCATCCCCATCGGAAGCCCTCGCGCATTGAATCCCGCCGGCACGTTCAGTGACGGGCATCCGGTCATCGACACCAGCGAGCAGACTTCCATCCAGCGGTGATAGGTGTCCATCTTGCGGCCGTTGATTTCGGCCGGCCAATGGGTTTTCGCGTCGAATGGAAACACCTGCGCGGTGGGCAGGACGAAGAACGGATAGCGTGCGGAAAATCGCCGCACCACTTCATACCATTGGGTGCGCACCTCTGCGGCGTCAATAAGATCGAAAGCGGAGAGTTTCATGCCGGTTTCGACTTCATACTGCGCTTCCGGTTTCATCAATTTGCGCTTGGCCGGATCGGCGTAATAGCCTTTCAGCCCGGCGCTGTTCTGCGCGGCGCGCAGCTTCACCCAGGCATCCCAGACTTTCTCGAGCGGATAATCGGGCCTGGCGTCCTCAACGACGCAGCCGAGGGCTTCGAAATGTTTGAGCGCCGTCCGGCACAGATCGAGAATGCCGGGCTCGAATGCCAGATAGCCGTTGAAATCGCCGGACCAGGCGATGCGCACGCCCTTGAGATCGCGGCTGAGCGGTCCGGCAAAGACGGCGGGGTCCTGGCGATTCGACAGTGGCGCGCGCGGATCGTATCCGGCCTGAATCGACAACAGCATCGCAAGATCGGGGACGGTACGCGCGAGTGGTCCCGATACGCTGAACGGCGCGCTGAACACATCGACGGCATCCGACGGCACGCGTCCGAATGACGAGCGGAATCCGAACACGTTGCAATAGGCGGCGGGATTGCGCAGGGAACCACCGGAGTCGCTGCCGTCGGCGACGGGCAGCATGCGCAATGCCAACGACGCGCAGGCGCCGCCGCTGCTGCCGCCGGGCGTTTTGGTCAGGTCATACGGATTCAGCGTCGTGCCGAACACCGGATTATAGGTCTGTGAGCCGAGACCGAATTCCGGCGCGTTGGTCTTGCCGATGACGATTGCGCCCGCTCGCTTCACCCGTTCGACATGAATCGAGTCTGTCGTCGGAACGAAGTCCTTAAGAATGGGCGAGCCCATGGTCATGCGGATACCGGCCGCCGCGGCGAGGTCCTTGATCGCCTGCGGGAAGCCGTGCATCCAGCCGCGCGATTGCCCGCGCGCAAGTTCGCCGTCGCGGTCGCGTGCTTCGTTCATCAGCGTGGCGCGGTCGCGCATCGAGACAATCGCGTTCACCTTCGGATTGAAGCGCTCGATATGGTCGAGATAGGCGGTCATCACTTCGGCGCAGGACACGCGCCTGGCATGGATCGCCTGCGAAAGCTGATGCGCATCCATCAGCACGATGCCGGAAATTTTCGAATTTGTCGCCGCCATGGCGCCCGCCCCCGTCATGAGTGCCGCCGCTCCGCCCGCAACCGCGAGAGCATCCCGGCGATTGATAGTGTTCTGCTGGATCATTTTGATTTTCAGTCTTCCTGAAATCACCCCTCACCCGGAGCGCCACTGGCGCGCTGCGATCCGCCCGTCGGGCTGAAATCGCCTCCGGCGATTTCCTAACGCCCTCCGCCCACAAGGGGAGAGGATAGCTCAGAACCGGTACAGTTTCGCCGGGTTGTCGACCAGGATCATTTTGCGCGTGGTTTCGTCCGGGTACCACGTGGTGAGCGCCTTCAGCCATGCGGCATCATCGATCTTCGAGAACGGAGTGACTTCGTTTGCCGGGTGACCCGGAATGGTTTGCGTGTGCGGCCAATCGGTCGCCCAGAGCATATGGTCGCGGCCGGCATAGATCAGAGTCTGCGCCAGTTGTTTGACCTCATCCGACAACGGATTTTTCGCGAACCGGTACGCTGCCGATAGTTTCACATAGGCTTTGCGCGCATGCGCCAGATCGACCACCGCCTGCGAACCGCGGAAATCGATCCCTTTCGGTCCGCCCGGCATGCCGAAATGATCGATGACCACCGGCACCGGCATATCGATAATCGTATCGACCAGTTTGTCGATCACCGGCGCCACAGTGAATATCTGCACATGCCAGTTGAGCGGTGCGACCTTCTTGCCGAAGGCCTTGAGCATTTGCGCGGCCGCTTTGGGATCGCGATTGCCGGCGGATTCGAGATTGATCCGCACGCCGCGCACGCCCTTTTTATCCATATCGCGCAACGTCGCGTCCGGCGTCTTGAGATCGATGACCGCGACGCCGCGCGCGCTGTCGCCAAGCTGTGCCAGCGCATCGAGCATGCAGGAATTGTCGGTGCCGTAGAAGCTCGGCTGCACCAGCACAGTGCGGATGATGCCAAGCCGGGCGTGCATCGCCTTGAGTTGCGCGACGCTCGCTTCCGGCGGCGTGTAGGGGCGGTTTGGCGCCATCGGATATTTCGCCTGCGGCCCGATGATGTGCACATGGCAATCGGTGGCGCCGGGAAAGTTTTCGGCGGCGTCGGATTCGCTCATGGACGAAACGGCCAACGCACTGAGCGCGAGCGTGCTGAATTGCCGGCGATTAATGGACATCGGACTTTTCTCCAGGAAAGTAACTGCTCCACGCGCGAACTCCGGATTTTAACCCTCCCCTTGAGGGGCTGTTGCGTAATTAGCCGATGTGATTCGCTTAAGCGAGGCTCTGAGCGA
>JAGWSK010000105.1 GCA_028869355.1 Alphaproteobacteria bacterium
TGGGGAGTTTGCAGCAAGAGCGGCTGCTCACGGGATCGACGCTGTAGCGATCAGTCCTGTCCACGCCTTATTCGCCGCCGACCCATCGCATTACAGCCCCTACAGTCCGTCCAGTCGCATTTTTCTCAATCCGCTTTATGCCGATCTGCGGCTTTGCGGCGGCGCCGCGCGGGCCGATGACGGCGGCCGCGGTCAGATCGACTGGCAGAGAGCGGCAGCGACAAAATATCTGGCCCTGCGCCAGGCGCATCACGGTTTCGATGCGTACGATCACGATGACTTTATCGCATTTTGTAATCAGGCCGGTGAGCGACTCTTCCGGCACGCATTGTTTGAAACGCTTGACGCCCATTTCCGCGGGCAGGGTATTTTCTCATGGCGCGATTGGCCTGCTGCCTATCGCAATCCCGCGCATCCGGATGTGCTTCGCTTCGCGGTTGAGCAACGTGACACAATCGAATTTCATCATTTTGCTCAGTTCCTGGCCGCGCGCAGCCTGGAAAATGCGCAGTCGCAAGCGCGCCGCGCCGGGATGAAAATCGGCATCATCGCCGATATCGCCACCGGCATCGATCCCGCCGGGAGCGACTGCTGGGCATCACCGGATGACGTGCTCAACGGTTTGCGAATTGGCGCGCCGCCGGATCTGTTCAATGCGGCCGGACAGAATTGGGGTATCACGGCGCTGTCCCCGATGCAGCTGCGCAAAAGCGGCTACGGCGCCTTCATCGCGATGATCCAGGCGAATGCGAAACATGCCGGCGGCATCCGCATCGATCACGCGATGGGATTGATGCGGCTTTGGATCATTCCGGAAGGGGCCGCTGCCACGGACGGCGTCTATCTGCGATATCCGCTTGATGACCTTGTCCGGTTGATTTGCCTGGAGTCACATCGTGCGCGGGCCATTGTCATCGGCGAGGATTTGGGCACCGTTCCCGGCGGCTTCAGCGAAATGCTCGCACAACACGGAATCTTCGGCATGCAAGTCCTGTGGTTTGAGCAGGAAAAAAATGGAGACTTTGTGCCACCGCGGCGCTGGCGCCGTGACGCAGTGGCGCTGACGTCAACGCATGATCTACCGACGGTTGCCGGATGGTGGACAGGTCGCGACATTGAATGGCGGGCGAAACTTGGGATGCACACATCCGGCGGCGACACAGCGGCGGAGCTGGAAGAGCGGAGGAGGGCCAAAACGATGCTGTGGTCGGCGCTGCTCGCCGCCGATTGCGTGCGGGCAGGACCTGAGCCAGCGGACGCGGAGCCGGCTGTCGATGGCGCGAATGTTTTTGTCGGCAAGACGCCCTCCCGGCTGGCAGTTTTGCCGGCAGAGGATATTTACGGGCTGGAAGAGCAGCCGAACTTCCCCGGCACGACGCATGAACATCCGAACTGGAGGCGCAGGCTTCCGCCGGGGGAGTTTTTCTCTCAGCCCCATGTCGTGGACCGCGTCGCGCGCTTTGTGCAGTCGCGCCGCTCGTGAGTGCATGCGTGCCAACATACGGGAAGAAATCAGATATTCAGGGCAGTTCAATCGGCCGATCAGGCTTGCGCAAACACCGACATCAGCAGCGATTGCGCTTCAGTTTGGATTTGTTTGAGGTGGTCTTCGCTGCGAAAGCTCTCTGCGTAAATTTTGTAAACTTCTTCAGTTCCAGAGGGACGCGCGGCAAACCAGCCATTCTCTGCGGCGATTTTGATTCCCCCAATTGGTTCGCCATTGCCCGGCGCGTTTGAGATGACGCTGCGCACAGGTTCACCGGCAAGCTCCGTCACATTCACCTGGCGCGGCGACAGATTTTTCAAAATTGTTTTTTGCTTCGAATTCGCCGGCGCATCGATCCTTTCGTACCAGGAATGTCCCAGTTCGATTGTGAGTTGCGCGTAGAGTTCTCCCGGATCGCGTCCAGAACGGGCGGTGATCTCTGCGGCCAGCAGCGCCATCACGATGCCGTCTTTGTCGGTGGTCCAGACGGTTCCATTTTTGCGCAGGAATGATGCGCCGGCGCTTTCCTCGCCCCCAAACCCGATGTTCCCGTCGAATAGCCCGGGGACGAACCACTTGAATCCAACAGGAACTTCCAGCAGCGGCCGTCCAAGCTGCGCCGCGAGCCGATCGATACTGCTGCTGCTGACCACGGTTTTTCCAATTCCAAGATCGGCGCGCCACGCGGACCGGTTGCGGTAGAGCCAGGAAATTGCGGCTGTGAGATAGGCATTCGGATTCATGAGCCCCGCCGAAGGGGAAACGATGCCATGCCGATCGGCATCCGTATCGTTTGCGAATGCGATATCGAATTTGTCGCGAATCGCGATCAAACCCGCCATTGCGTAGGGCGAGGAACAATCCATACGGATTTTCCCGTCCCAGTCGGCAGTCATAAAGCGGAATGTCGGATCAATCTGATCGTTGACTACGGTGGCAGTCAAACCATAGCGATCAATGATCGGTTGCCACAATTTCGCGGATGCGCCGCCCAGGGGATTGATTCCGATTTTCACCCCTGACGACCGGATCGCATCCATATCGAGTATTTCGGACAAGCCGCCCGTAAATTCCCCGATGTAATCGTGACGGTGCGTGCAGTTCGCTTGCAGCGCGCGGGAATAGGGCAGTCTGCGCACATCGCGCAGCTCGTTTTTGATCAGCTCGTTGGCTGTTTTTTCGATCCAGCCGGTGGCGTCCACATCGGCGGGTCCACCGTGGGGCGGATTGTACTTGAAGCCACCGTCTTCCGGCGGATTGTGTGACGGGGTGATGACGATGCCGTCGGCAAGTCCGCTTTTGCGATTATGATTGTAGGTCAGGATGGCATAGGAAACGAGTGGGGTCGGCGTATAAGAGTCAGCGCCATCCAGCATGGTCGTGACGCCATTGGCCGCGAGCACTTCGACGGCGCTGGCAAGAGCCGGTTCGGAAAGGGCATGCGTGTCGATCCCGACGAATAGCGGCCCGTCTGTACCTTTCATTTTGCGGTAGAGACAAATTGCCTGCGTGATCGCAAGGATATGTGCTTCATTGAATGCACAATCAAAGGCAGAGCCGCGATGGCCGGAGGTGCCGAACGCAACTTTCTGTGCCGGAATCGCCGGATCAGGCTGCAGCGCAAAATAGGCGGTGGTGAGTTTCGGCACATTCACCAGCATGGAGGAGGTCACTGGTTTTCCAGCGAGCGGACTTATCTTGCCGGCCATACTCACTCCTGTCTTAAGACGGAACCCGGCTGTCACGGACGGCCGCTTCCGTTCGGCGGATTAAACTGGCCATTCAAAGGAACCAGACCGGTGCGGCGCACAACGCAAAGCACCCTCAAGATGTTCCCGCCATGTCCGTTCAATAAATTTTTGCTTCACTGGCACACCAATGTTGGCTACGCAGGCTGGTTCACATACCGTGCATCCTATTGCCACCGGCGATGCCGACGGTCACCAACCCCAACCCGGTGAAACTGAGGTCGAACCCAGCATGGACGGACCGAAAACCAATTCCATCGACCAGCTTGCCATCAATACGATACGCACGCTGTCGATGGACGCGGTCCAGGCGGCCAATTCCGGACACCCGGGCACGCCAATGGCACTGGCGCCGGTCGCATATACGCTGTGGCAGCGTGTGCTCAAATTCAATCCGGACGATATCTCCTGGCCCAACCGCGATCGTTTCGTGCTCTCGGCCGGCCATGCGTCCATGCTGCTCTATTCGTTGCTCCATTTGACCGGTGTCAAAGCCGGAAACGGCGAACCCGCTGTCACGCTCGACGATATCCGCCACTTCCGTCAGGTTGGCAGTCATTGTCCCGGCCACCCCGAATACCGGCACACCGCGGGCGTGGAAACCACAACAGGTCCGCTCGGCCAGGGCTGCGGCAACAGCGTTGGAATGGCGATTGCCACGCGATACCTCGCCAATCGCTTCAACCGGCCGGAATTCGCCGTATTCGATTACGACGTCTATGCGCTGTGCAGTGACGGCGACATGATGGAGGGTGTCTCGTCGGAGGCCGCGTCCATTGCCGGCCATCTCGCATTGGGCAACCTCTGCTGGATCTACGACAATAACCATATCAGCATCGAGGGACACACCAGCCTCGCTTTCACCGAAGACGTGGGAGCCCGATTCCGCGCCTATGGCTGGAATGTCGAGCATCTCCGCGACGCAAATGATTGCGATGCGCTGTTTGCTGCGCTTGGCCGATTCCGGCAAAACCGCAAGTCGCCCACACTCATCATTGTTGACAGCCATATCGCTTATGGCGCGCCACACAAACAGGACACTGCGGCTGCCCACGGCGAGCCGCTCGGCGAGCCGGAAGTCAAACTGGCAAAGCAGTTTTACGGCTGGCCGGAAGACGCAAAATTCCTGGTTCCCGATGGCGTGCGCGAGCATTTCGACGCGCAGTTTGGCGCCCGCGGGCGCAAGCTCTCTGCCGATTGGTACGCGGGGCTGAAGGCATATCGCGAACGCTATCCCGATCTCGCGCAGGAGCTCGACCGTATGGAAAGCGGCGAGCTGCCCAAAGACTGGGACAGCAACCTTCCGGATTTTCCCGCCGATGCTAAAGGCATGGCAACGCGCGAGGCTTCGGGAAAGGTGCTGAACGCCATCGCGACGCATGTTCCATGGTTGCTCGGCGGCTCGGGGGACCTCGCGCCGTCGACCAAAACCCTGATTGCAAACGGTGGAGATTTTGAACCCGGCAATACCGGCCGCAATCTGCACTTCGGCGTCCGCGAACACGGAATGGGGGCGGTTTCGAACGGTCTCGCGCTCAGCGGGCTGCGGCCTTATTGCGCGACATTTCTGATCTTTTCCGATTACATGCGTCCACCGATTCGACTCGCGGCAATGATGGAATTGCCGGTGGTCTATGTCTTCACGCATGATTCCATCGGACTTGGCGAAGACGGGCCAACCCACCAGCCCATCGAGCAGCTTGCAGGTTTGCGCGCCATTCCGGGCCTGATCACGATTCGTCCGGCAGATGCCAACGAGGTTCGCGAGGCCTGGCGCTTTGCTATGGAATCGAAACGGCCGACCGCGTTGAGCCTCAGCCGGCAGGCGCTGCCTGTCGTCGATCGGAAAAATTGTGGACCGGCATCGGGGCTGCAGCGTGGCGCCTATGTTCTTGCCGACGTCGCCAAGGGTGCGCCGGACGTGATTCTCCTGGCCAGCGGAAGCGAAGTGCAGCTCTGCATGGATGCGCGCGATCGTCTGGCGAAGGATGGCATCCGTGCCCGCGTCGTCAGTATGCCAAGTTGGGAGCTGTTCGAGGAACAGGACCCTGCCTATCGCAATCAGGTTTTGCCAACTGCGACCCGCGCCCGTGTCTCCGTGGAAGCCGCCTCCTTGTTTGGCTGGGATCGCTATGTCGGAGCGGATGGCGCACGAATCGGCATGACGACATTCGGCGCGTCCGGCCCTTACAAGGACGTTTATCGCCATTTCGGAATCACCGTTGAACACGTCGTCGAAGCGGCAAAGGAACAGGTCGCGCGCAACAAAGGTGGCTAGAGTGAATCCGCTGAAATCCCTCAATGAATCCGGCCAGTCGGTCTGGATGGATTTTCTCGATCGTAAATTCGTCGAGAACGGAAGTTTCAAGCGGCTTGTCGACGAGGACGGAGTGTCCGGGGTTACGTCGAACCCGACAATCTTCCGCAAGGCCATAACATCCGGCAGCGACTACGACCGCTCACTCAATTCCAGAATCGCGAATGCCGACTGCGATGCCATGCACCTCTACGAACATCTCGCGATTGAGGACATCCGCAGCGCCGCCGATGTTTTGCTGCCGGTGTATCGCAGCACGGGTGGCGCGGATGGCTTTGTCAGTCTGGAAGTCTCGCCCTATCTGGCAAACGACACGCAAGGCACGATTGCGGAAGCGCGGCGGCTTTGGAATGAAGTCGCGCGTCCCAATGTCATGATCAAAGTGCCGGGAACCGACGCCGGCATTCCCGCCATTCGGCAGCTTTTGGGCGAAGGCATCAACATCAACATCACGCTCCTGTTCGCCCGTTCGGTCTATCGCAAGGTCGCGGAAGCCTATATCGCAGCACTCGAGCAGTTGACTGCGGCCGGCGGCGACCCCCGCCGCCTCGCCAGCGTGGCGAGTTTCTTTGTCAGCCGGATTGATACGGCGGTGGACAAGCAGATCGATGCGACGCTCAAACAGCGCTCCGATGCCGGACTTGCCAACTTGCACGGTAAAATCGCCATCGCAAATGCGAAGCTTGCATATCAGGATTACAAGCAGCTCTTTTCGGGTTCTCGTTGGGACGCGCTGCAGAGCCGCGGCGCGCGCGTGCAGCGGCTGCTATGGGCGAGCACGAGCACCAAAAATCCAAATTATCGCGACGTGCTGTACGTCGAGGAGTTGATCGGACCGGATACGATCAACACCATGCCGCTGGAAACGCTCGATGCGTTCCGCGATCACGGGCGGGTTGCAAACACCATCGAGGCAGATATTCCTGCTGCACAACAACAGCTGGATTTGCTGAAGCAATCCGGAATCTCACTGGACGAGGTGACCGACAAACTGACGGTGGAAGGCGTAAGGCTGTTTGCCGAATCCTTTGACGGCTTGTTGGCGGGGGTCGAGCAGCGGCGTGCCCAGACTCTTGGTCGTGCGCTGAACCGTTATTCGGCGAGTCTGGACAAAGCAGCCGCCGAAGGAGTGCAGAACACACTCCAGGAATGGACCAGGGCGGGCAACATTCGCCGCCTGTGGAGCGAAGACGCCACTCTGTGGACCGGAACGGATGAAGACAAATGGCTCGGCTGGCTGCAGGCTATTGATGACAGCCGGGCGCAGGTGCAGGAAATCAACGCGCTTGCCGCAAGCCTGCAGAAAGACGCGATCCGCAACGCGGTCCTGCTCGGCATGGGAGGATCAAGTCTCGGCGCGGAGGTTTTCGCCAGAACATTTGGTGCGCGCAAGCAATGGCCCGCATTGCATGTCCTCGATTCGACACACCCGTAAGCGATCCGGACGGTTGAGCGCAAGGTCGATCTCTCACACACCGTATTCATCGTTTCGAGCAAGTCGGGCACCACGCTCGAACCGAATATTCTCATGGACTACTTCTGGGATCGGGTCGAGAA
>JAGWSK010000016.1 GCA_028869355.1 Alphaproteobacteria bacterium
AATTGCATCCATGACCATGGAAAGGCTGCTCACACGGGCGGCGATCCTGATTCTGGTTTTCCTCTCCAGCGCTGGTTGTCAAACCCAATTCAGCATCGCTGATGCTTCATCCCGATATCAGGCGGCGACGGCATGTTGCCGCAGCCTGCCGGAAATCCCCTACGGCCAGCTTTCATCCGGTTTGGAAACATCGGCCGTCATAGACAATGGTTCGCCTGCGTTCGATTTCTCCGGCACGGGGTTGAGCTATTTTGCGGCATTCGAGCTGCCGGCTTCATCGGCTGGCCGGCAATTGGTCGTCCAGAGCAATTTCATTCAGGACGCCAATCGATCGAATATCGCCGACCTGTTCATCCCCGTCATCATGCTTCTTGATCAGCAGAAGAACCGCATCTACGTCACCGATGGAGAGATCGGCAGTTCGGTTTCCGAAGGCATGGTCTCCGCCAACGGCGCATCCTATGTCGAGACGCACGTGGACCTGCGGCGGTATCCCGCCGCGCGCTATTTCATTGTCTTCACTCGGCCGGAACTGTTTGCCAATCCACTGATGATCGACGTGAACGTGCCCGGATCAATCATCGCGGCTGGGCGAACCATGATCCAAACCGAACCCGTCGTTTATACCGACCCGCTACGCGCCTCGCCTACGGCGCCACGAGGAGCGCTCACGATTCGATTGCAGGGTTGATCCTGGATCGGCGGCGCGGGCAGCGCTTTCACCGGTCTCGCCAGTGCGCGTTCGCTGCCCGGTTTCAACGGAAGCGACAATGATGCGATCAACCCCGGATGGTTGTCGGCAAGGCTGAATGTGCCGCCGTGCAACCGGGCAATGGCTTCGACGAGACTCAGGCCCAGCCCCGATCCGGGCTTGCTCTCCTGTCCCTTTCCGCGCTGGAATTTTTCCACGACACGCGATTTCTCGCTGTCCGGAATCCCGGGGCCATCATCAGCGACAGCCATTTCCAATTGCCCGGAACCAGCGGCGCGTAGAAGCAACTCGATCCTGCCTCCGGAGCCGGTGAACTTGATCGCATTGTCGATCAGGTTTGCCAGCGCCTGCGAAAGCAGATGCGGATCGCCATAGATGGAATAGCCTGGCGGCGCCGCGACAGTCAGTCTAACGCCTTTGGCTTCCGCGGCCGGTTCGTAGAGTTCGAACACGTCGGCCGCGATTTGTGCCGGATCGATGTCGCGAAAGCCTGAACGGCGCACACCGGATTTGACATCGGCAAGCCGCAGCAGCGCATTGAAGACGCCAATCAGGCGATCGGTATCAGCCACTGCCTTTTCGACCTCTTCGATTGCCGCGCTGTCGCCCGACCGGTTGCGCAACACCGATTCGAGCCGCGCGCGCAATTCGGCCAGGGGTGTCCTCAGATCGTGCGCGATGGCATCGGACGTATTGCGTGCCCCTTCAATGAGAAGCTGGATCTGATCAAGCATGCCATTGATCGTGCGGGCAAGCTGATCGAATTCGTCACCGGCGGCCTGCGCTGTCATGCGCCGCGAAAGATCACCATGCACAATGGCATTGACGGTCTGGTTCAGACTCGCGATTCGCGCCAGCACGGCACGACGCACCAGCAGTCCGCCGGCGATCGCCAGCACCAGCGCCACAAGCGCAGTCCAGACCAGACTGGATACGATCTCCGCCCGAAGAGCGACCCGGTCCTGCACGTCGCGGCCGACCAGCAGGTGATATCCGCTGGGAAGCAGCACGACATGCAGGATTCGTGTTGCGTGCTCAACCCCATCGCGGAGCAGCGGCGCGTCGTACCAGCCCTCGGCTTCGCCAACTTGCGCCGGCCAATCCGAGAGATTGCCCGCGACCGGGGCGCGCGCCGGGTCCGAGAGCAGATACACCGCGTGTTCATCCGCAGTCTGCTGCACCCGGTCGTCAATTCTTTCACGCGCGCCTTCGAGTCCGAAATCGCGAAGCGCGTCTCCCACCGCCTGCGTATCCGCCACGATGACAGCCGTGATCTCGCGGTCGAGGTATCCCGTGGTGCGCCACCATACGAATGCTTCCAGCGCAAAAACGGCGGCGATCACCAGTGCCGCATAGACCAGCGCAATGCGAAGCGATATTGACCGCCAGAAATCAGGCATTTTCGCCGAGCCGGTAGCCGAAGCCGCGCACCGTGTGCAGCAGCGGGGAATCCGAACCCTGATCGATCTTCCGCCGGAGATTGCTGATATGCGTGTCGATCACATTCGGTCTCGGTTCGAATCGGTAATCCCAGACATTTTCCAGCAGCATGTTGCGCGTGACCACCTGACCCGAATGGCGCATCAGATATTCGAGCAGCTTGAACTCGCGCGGCTTCAGTTCGATTCTGCGTCCGTCCCGCGTGACGTCGTGGTTGCGCAGATCCATGTGCAGATCACCCACAATAAGCTCGCTCGCGCCACCGCCGGCCAGTGACCGGCGCACCAGGGCGTCGATCCGCGCCGACAATTCGCCAAACGAAAACGGCTTGGTGAGATAGTCATCGCCTCCGGCGCGCAAGCCCCTGATCCGGTCGTCCACTTCGGCCAGCGCGCTCAAGATCAGGACCGGCGTCCGGTTCTTTTCACGCCGGAGTGTCTGGACGATGGTCAGTCCGTCCGGCCCGCCGGGCAACATCCGGTCCAGCACGATCACGTCGTAACGTCCGCTGGTGGCGAGAAACTGCCCATCCCGCCCGTTGTCGGCACAGTCCACAACGTGGCCACTCTCTTCCAGGCCCTTCCGCAGGAATTGGCTGACGCGTGGATTGTCTTCAACGACCAGGACCTTCATGGACCTCTGAACGCAAGAATGGGGCGACGGATGCCGCCCCATTCTATCAACCGCTCTTCGAGTGGTCTGGTTCAATCGTCCTGCGGTGTGTCCTCTTCGGTCGCAGCGACGTTTTCCGCCGGCTGGGCTCCCATGGTGACGCTGAGATTATGCATGCCGCCGTCGCGCCAAACCGCCATGGTGGCTGTCCGGCCGGCAGGCAGATTGGCGACCGCAACCGCGAGGTCGCGCGGCGTTTTGATGGCAACACCATTGAAGCCTGTGATGACATCACCCTGTCTGATCTCGGCACGGGCGGCCGGCGAATTGGGCTGCACGGAAGCCACGATCACACCCTGATCCGCGCCAATTCCAACGGCTTTGGACATATCGGGCGTAATTTGCTGCATCGAAACCCCGAGCCAGCCACGTTCGATGCTGCCATGTTCACGCAGCTGCGCGACAATGTTCCTCGCCAGATTCGATGGAATCGCAAAGCCGATTCCGACACTGCCTCCCGACGGCGAATAGATCGCGGTGTCGATCCCGACCACGTGGCCGGATTGATCGAATACCGGGCCGCCGGAATTGCCGGGATTGATGGGCGCATCAATCTGCAGGTAATCGTCATAGGCGCTGGAGTGAATATCGCGGTCATGCGCGGACACAATGCCCGCGGTCACCGTGCCGCCAAGCCCATAGGGATTGCCCATGGCAACCACCCAGTCCCCGGTGCGTGCATTGTTGCTGTCGCCCCAGGCCAGATAGGGAAGGCGTCTGCCGGCATCGATTTTGAGCAGCGCGAGATCGGTTTTTGTATCATGGCCGATAATTTTGGCCGGGTACTCGCTGCCGTCACTCAGGGTCACCTTGATCCGCGTGGCATTCCTTATCACGTGGTTGTTGGTGACGATGTAGCCTGCCGGATCGATGACGAAACCCGAACCGAGCGCATGCCCCGGTCCACGGTCGCCACGGTCGGCCTGGTCCTGCAACTGGCCATGGCGGCCGAAGAATTGCCGGAACATGTCGCCATATGGTGAATCCCCGCTAAACGGAAAATCCGGCATTGCACCTTCGGGAATCTCCTCGCGGGTCATCCGCGGCGCCTGTTCGGTGACCGTGATTTCAACCACGGCGGGACGAACCCGTGCGACCAGGTCGGCAAAACCCGGCTGGTTTGCCGCTGCCGGCACGCTGATCGGTCCACCGGCGATTTCGCCCGAAGACCACGCAACGCCGCCTGCACCAAGCGCAACTCCGGCCAACGATGCCGCGAACAGCGCACGCCGGCCGCTGTTCTTCAGCCAATCCGAATTCATGTTCATGCTCTGCACCTTTATGTCCAATGACCTGCAGCGCATTGGCGCTGCGCCGTCTGCAACATAGGGGCGGAATTTAAAAACCGGCTCTGCAGCGGGTTACAAAAAATTGAGGCATGTGGCGATTCCGTGGCTGCATGCCTCTGGGCCGCCATATTGGGCAACCACTCTGAACCGCACCTTGTGGGAGGATGTCACATGTTGCGTTTCCGGAGTTCACGCGCCGCCATTGCGCTTGCCGCATTCTGCCTTGTCCCGGCTCACGCGGCATTCGCCGATACTGCGCCCCAAAGCGCGGCCGAGTCATTCGTGCAGGAAAATATCGATCATGCCTATGCTCTGCTCGGCAATCGATCCCTCTCGCCGGCACAGCGCAAGGCCAGTTTCCGTACCTTCCTGCTGTCATTGACCGACACAGACCGGGTTGGCCGATTCACGCTTGGCCAATATGCAAACAGCGCATCACCGGCTGCTGTCGCCGATTTCGAAAGCGCATTCGCCGAATACGGAGTCGCGGTTTACGAATCGCGGCTGAGCGAATTCAAGAATCTCAAGATACACGTGACCGGCTCTGCAATTCTGAAGGAGGACGACACCGTGGTCGCCGCCTTCGCCAGCGGTCCCGGATTGCCGAATCCGGCAACTCCGGTCCGGCTGGGATTCCGGATACGGAAGGATAGCAACGGACGTCTCATCCTCACCGATATGGAAGTCGAGGGCATATGGTTGGCGCTCTGGGAACGCGCCGATTTCACCAGCTTTCTGCAACAGCACGGGGGCGATGTTGCGGAGTTGGCGCGGCATTTGCACAGCCAAGCCGACCAACTTAACGGCCAGCAGTAGAACATCGGTAATAAGTAGTGTCAAAAATCTCCAGGATACCGGGTCGATCCAACTTTGCTACAATTTTGAGACATGTGCCTGAGCGGTTCTGAGCAACGCATTGAAGGTTGGGCCATGGAATTGAACTGTTTATTGTAACTATCGAGTGCGCTTCGAAAAACAAATGTATCGCAAACGGCATAGATACGACGATTCTATAAAATCGCTGTGTTTCCATTCATGAACCAGACGTAATTGTAGGATTGCTGTAAGCGCGCGTAATCTTGGTGTAAGCAACGAATCGAATTCGTCACTGACAACCAACGCGCCAGCCATCAAGCGTCTGCTCCATGTCAGCCATCTCTGATGCCGTGGCCTACGACGAGCATTTGTTGTTGTGCCTTCGTATTCCCAAGGCCGGCTCTCAAAGCCTGGAGCGTGCGCTCGCGCGAACATGGGCCGGCAGAAAGAGATTTTACGTTCCAAATACGCTGGAGCTCGATGGCCGGCTGTCGCGTCTGCAGCATCTGCGATTTCGGCGCAGCCAGGCACGGAATTTGATCGCGCACTATAGAACCCGGAGCCTCAACCGTGCATTACGATACATCGATCATGTATCGACACCGGGTGATCTGTTGATCGGCGGTCATGCGGATTTTCGTACCTTGTCAAACCGTCTGTCCATCCCGGTGAAGATCGTCACCATTTTTCGCAATCCTTTGGATCGATGCCGCTCGGAATACCACTACAGCCGGTGCAAATTTCTGGAAAAATCCCGCCTCGCGCGCATGGACTCCAGTGTTCTTCCTCGTATGGCCGCAAAGACCGACTTCGATAGCTACGTCGATTTCCTGTTCGAGCACCGCGAAATCTACGGCAATATTGCGGCTGCTTATCTTGGCCTGCAGCCGTGGGATGAAGTCGGCAGATTTTTTCAGCGGCACGTCTTCCACGCGGGCGTGCTCGAGCGAAATGCTCTGTTTTCGCGAATATTGGGCGAGAAGCTGGGCGCGGGGGTCCAATTTCCGCACCTGAACGTCTCAGGAAGCGCCCAGCATGTTGCGATCGCCATCCGCACGCGGCGTAAGATCGAATTGCTTTATGCCAGGGATTTCGAGATTTACGAATTTGTGCTTGATGCGACAGTCGCGCCGGGCACTCGGCGCACCAAGGCGTTTGCCGCCGAAGTGGCTGCCCGTTCTGCGTGAGAGAAGCGAGAGACGAGCAGCGAGAAACGAGAAGTGAGAAGCGAGAAACAAGAAGAGAAGCGAAATGCTCTCGCTCCTCGTTTCTCGCTCCTCGCTTCTGCTACCGACTACCCATTGCGGGTGTCATTGGCAGCCGTCGGATAGACCGGAACTGTGACGCGGTTGCCGAAGGTCGCTTTCAATCCTTCGATCGCGCAAGCCTCGTCGGCATTGCCGCCGCCGACACCGACGGCGCCGATCATCTGACCGTCGACGACGATCGGAATGCCGCCCGCGACCCCGAAGAAATTGTACTGATAGACCGAGCGCGGCAGGCCCGAAGGATCATTCTTCAGTTGGGCGGCACGGATGCTGGTCGGCTGGCGCGTGCGAAGGGCCGTCTGGGCCTTCAGCAAGGCTGTCTTGATGTTGTTATAAACCTGCCCGTCCATGCGCTCCATGTGCACGAACTCGCCGGCATTATCGATAACGAATACGGATACCGTCTGATTATGGGCAGCGGCATAATCGCGGCAAACCCGGGCGATCTTTTTTGCCGCAGCAAGCGAGATCTGGTTGGCGTCGAGAACATTCGACGCGCCTTTGCCGGACACGACGAATTCCGCCGGCAGCTCCGATTTTGGAACAGCGTTGACCACAAACTTCGGCACCGGCACCTTGCCCGGTTCGCGGCGCTGCCGCGGCAGGTCCTGAACCAGCGGCGGCGTGTTGGCCGCTCCGATCACTTCCGTCAGGGCCTTATGGGCGCAGATCTCATCGCTCCACACCGGCGGCTTCGGCGCCGATCCGCCGACTCCGATTGCGCCGATCAGCTGATGGTTGATCACAATCGGTAGCCCGCCCGAGTTGGGGAAAAATCCGAGTTGGATCTGCTGCATCTCGACGGCCGGATCCTGAATGACACGGTTCATCCGGATTTTGCTCGGCTCGCGTCCTTGCAGCGCGGTTCGCGCCTTCATCTCGGCCGTAATGATGTTCAGGTATCCCTGACCATCCATCCGGTCTACGTAAACATAGTTGCCGTCGTGATCGAGGACGTAGGCACTGATCTTGACGCCCTGCGCGTCGGCCGCCTTTTCGCAGGTTTCCACGATGCGCTCGGCCGTGTTCAGGTTGATGGTTCCGAAGTCCTGGATTTTTTCAGCATCCTTGCCGCTTACGACGAATTGTGACGGAACGGTTTGAGCGAGAGCTATGCCGGCAATGCCGGCAATCCCCGCAACCAGGCTGACCCCGGCCAGCAAATTTTTCACGTCTCTTCCTCCCACTTCAGGTGACGCCCGCCGAACTACACCCGCAGGGCTCCAACACACAATGGTTTGAACGAAATTGGCCGCTCACGTGGAATTTTTTACCGCCTCAGCCGCAAAGAACCCGCACCCGTCCCCGTTCACACACCAGGCGAATCCGCGAGCGGCAACGCTCTGGGCGCAACCACAAATGCGGCCTGTCTGGCCGGAAAAAGGAGTGAGCCAATGCTGAAGAAGATCATTCTTGCGGCCGCGCTGGCGAGCGGCGCTGCCATAGCCGCGGTGCCTGCCGCTGCGCAGATCGCGGACGAAGGTGTGATGATCGATCGCATCGTCAACCCGGATGGTTCAATGACCATTACGCGCCGCTTCACCGCAGCCAGTGGCGAGTCCGTTGACGTCACCCGGACGTACCTGATCGGTTTTGCGGCCGTTCCTCCCGGGCAAGACCCGCTGTTCAATTCGCAGGCCAACAGGGTGAGTGGCGGAGTCGGCGGCGCGATCGGCGGCTATTATATTCTCGGCACCACGCCCGCAGACAACAAACCCCTGCCGCCGGAATGGTCACGGATGCCGTACACTTTTGTCTGGCCGGCACCGACGGTCACCGTCCACGAACCAGCACTCGTCGTTCCCTGATATTGATGTTGCGCTTTCCTCCTCCGTTTACGGAGGAAAGCGCGCACAAATTGCGGCACTTTGGGACTCTTAATCGCAAAGTGCCGCATGTTTTTTGCAATTGACGATAGTCAAAAATCCGGCCTGGCAGCCGTGGGAATTTTATAATCGTCCAGTCCGAAATAATCGGCATTGTTCTCGGCACAGGCGAATTCTTCGATCGGTGCGTTGTTCGCTTTGCGATAGCGCATTCTGCCGCCCCACGACGTGGTGAATGCGCCCGGATCTTCCACCCTGAACGACACTTCGATGCCTTTCCGGTCCGGGTTGATTTTCCAGCGCTCGACCACGTGAAGCTGTTTGGTATGCGGTGTGCGGTAGTTGTCGACAAAACTCAGGGGATGTTCGATCAGTCCGATGGTGTCGATCACCAGGGTGTCGCCGTTTTCGTAATGTCCGACGGATTCGCCGAACCAGTCCGGCCGCGGACTGGCGCTGTGCGGCCGATCGAGATAGACGCGCCTGACAAGCTGGTCGCGCTCCCAGATCATCCAGACTTCCTTCGGCGCCTGCAGGAAATAGACTTTGGTCGGCACCAGCAATTGCGCCGGCACTCCGCCAGGCCAGCACAGGGATGTCGCAACGAATGGCGTGCGTCCACGCAGCACCGCGTCATTGGTTTTCTTCATCTGGGCCCTGGCCCAATCCTGCAGGATCGGGCTGTTCAAATCCGCGACGCGATCGGACTTTTGTCCGGGCTGCAGATTGCCGATATGCGGATATTTCGGATCGTTGGTGACGGGCTTCGCGCCGCCTACAGGATCGACATAGTCGGTGGCGTTGGTATTGATCATGTTCCAGCCGCCGCCCGCACCCATGAAATCGGGAATGCCCGGCTCCGGGGCCGAATTTGCCGCCGGGGCAAATGCCGCGGCACACAGACAACCCGCAATCGTCAACCACTTTCGCAATAGCTTCATTCTGGCTTCTCCAATTTGAAATCTTCCATCTGCGGCCTCGAGATTTAGAAATCGCCGGTTCTGGCCTGCGGAATGGCGTCGAGGCCGTGATTGAAATGATCGCCATTATTCTCGGCACAGACGGTTTCGGGCATCGGCGCCGCGGTGACACGACGATAACGCTGCACCGCATTCCACGGGGTCGTAAATGCGCCCGGATCCTCGACGCGCAAATCGACTTCGAGGGTCTTGTCCCCATCGGTCATGTGGTAGCGCTCGATAACGTGGAGCCGATCCGTGTGCGGAGTAAAGTAATTGTCCACGAATGTCCGCGTGTCGATGCCGACGGTATCGACCACAAGGGTGTCTCCTTCGTAATGGCCGACCGACTCGCCGAACCAGGTGGGCTTCGGAGCCGCGGAATGATTCTGGTTCAGCCAGACATGCCGTACCTGATGATCCTGCGTCCAGATCATCACCACTTCTTTCGGAGTCTGGAGAAAATAGACTGGCGTTGCGGGCAGTATGGAAAATCCCGGGACGCCGACCGGCCAGCAGCGCTCCTTGGGCAGCGCCACTTCTGCGCCCGATAGCGCCCGCAGATTGGCGCGCCGCAGCGCATCACGTGACCAGGGCTGCAGGATGGGATTGGAGAGGTCGGCGACACGATAGGCGGGGTGCGGATTGAGCGGATATTTGTAGAAGCTCAGATATGGGTGCGCCGGATCGGACCGGATGGGACCGGGTCCGCCTGGCGGTGGAATGAATTCATCTTCCGGCGTTTGCCAGCCGGTACCCGGATCCGGCGCGAAATCCGGCGCTGCCTCACCGGCTCGCGCAACGGTCATCATTCCCGCGCACAGCACGAAAGCCGCCGCCATCGATCCGTTCACCGCAAATCTGCGCATCCGGCCCACCCGTATTTGACGGCGAAGGACTAAACCCATGCGGCGCGGCGGCGCAAGTCAAGAGCAGGTTGTAACCCTCTTGCCGTGAAGCCAGCGGTGCGGCAACCCTGGTGTCGAAATTCGCCAGGACCTTCCATGCCGGACACAGCCGATCGCGTCATCCGCCGCCTCGACGAACTGGTCGACGCAAAGGTCAAATTCAGCTGGGAAGAGCAACAAGGCAAAAACATGGTCAACAAAGTGACCATGGAGAAGAAGAGCTGATCAGCTCAGCTGAAGGCAATCTCTCGAGAGCCGCCAGTTTTGGCGGCCCTCGTTTTTTGCGGTCTCCGTCGCCATATATTTGTCACCCCGGCTCGGCATGGATTCGTTAAGACCAGAGGGAAACGCCGGAACTCATGGAACATCTCGCCGCAGAGCTGCTCGCCTTCATCAAAGCAAATCCCGGGTGGGCCATGTCCGTGATCGCGATCACGGCCTTTGGCGAATCCTTTGCATTTCTCAGCCTGCTGTTTCCGGGAACGGCGATTCTGGTGGCCTCCGGCGGATTGGTGCAGGCCGGCGTCATTCCGTTCTTTTCAACCGCAATTGCCGGCATTGTCGGGGCAGTCCTCGGAGATGCGATCTCGTTCTGGCTCGGTCAGAAATTTGGACCGTTACTGCCTGGGGTTTGGCCGTTTCGCCGACACCCCGAAATGCTTGAGCGCGGCGCCGCGTTTTTCCGTCGCTTCGGTGGTCTGAGTGTGTTTATCGGGCGGTTTTTCGGACCATTGCGCGCCGTCATTCCCCTTGCAGCAGGCACGTTGCACATGCCGGTCGGCCTGTTTTACGTCGCCAATATCCTGTCGGCGCTGATCTGGGCGCCCGCGCTGATCTTCTCGGGGCAACTGATCACGCTGATCACACATTCTCTGCTGCGCAGCGGCACCAGCAGCTTCATGCTCGTTGCCACCGCCGTCGCGGCGATTGTGATTGTGGCTGTTCTCTATCTCTTGCGGCGCCGTATCGCGCCAGACAGGAAATGACCATGCGCATTGTTTTCGCTGGATCCGGCGGTCTTACGTGGAAGACAAAATTGATCATTGGCCTTGCGCTCGGCCTGTCGGTTGCGCTGCTGACGCTGATGGCACTCCTCGCTCTTGGGGCGCTATTGTTCCTGCTGCCCGCCTTCGTTCTCGGCGCGGTCATTTACGCGTTTTTGCCAAAGCGCAGGACCGCCCCGCGGCGTCGAGGCGAACCGGACGTGCTGGAAGGACATTATCGGGTTGTTGACCCGGACGACGGCAATCGCCTTCCGCGCGACTGAAGTTCAGGATTGCAAATAGACGTCGGTGGAGGCGCGCGGCAGCGGCCTGGAATTTTCCGGCATAACACGTCCATGAAGATCGCGGACCCCGCGCAGCCGGTATCGCAGGATTGCGCTCCGCGGCAAACACTTCCTGTCCGATTTAAAAACCAAATTTTCCAAATTGTCCCGGCGATAAAAAATCCGGTCGCGTTCCGCTTGCGATCCTATTTCAACCCCATGAGCTCGGCGGTTGCGCCCATACGCTCAAACGACGCGAATGGGCATTTTTCCGCAGCACCTTGAAGCAGCGGTCTGGCTGCGGCCGTGTTGCCATGCGCAAGGTCCTGCTCGGCGACATAAAAATCGGCATCGCAGAGCCGTTCCACCACGCGTGTGGGATCGCCCAGCAGCGCCGCGGCGTTGACCGACTCAGGCGTCCCATCACCCATGAGGTATCTGATTACCGGGCCAGGCCATTGCGCGAGATCGAGTTGCGCGGCATTGGCCCGCAGCGAGTGATTATCCGTATCCGGAACATGAGCCATCTCGCGTGCCAGCGACAGCCATAACACATTATACGGCCAGATTTTCAATTCGGCGCTTCTGCTGAGATCGGTAGCCGCTTTCGCACTTTCCCCGCGCACCAGCTCAAAATAGCCGCGATAGGCATACGCGTCGGCGTCATAGGGGCTTTGCAGTGCGACGGCGTAATTCAGATCCTCTTGAGCCCCGTCGTAATCGCCGGTGGTCGCTTTGGCCACGCCGCGATAGGCAAAGGCTTGCGCACGCCCCGCAAGGTTCAAATCATCTCCATTCAACGCATTGGTGAAGAGGCCGATCGCATCGTCATATTTGCCGGCCCGGGCGGCGAGGACCGCGTTGTTGGCATCGTCGATACCGGCGGCCAGCGCACCACCGGCACAGGCAAGCACCGCGAGTAGTGGTAACGCGACGCGCGAGCCACCGGCCATATCGGTTCTCCAGCTGTACGGCGTCAGTCTAAACTCACCTGCTGCCGGTTGAAAGCGAACCTTCTGTAATCCGCATTCAGGTTAAGGCGCGCACCAACCACGCCGCAGAGGTGAGAAAAATCCCATCCGGTCCCACTTCGGCGGACAGACGCTCCGTGACTGCCTCTCGCACTCTTTGCCGCGTCGCCTCATCGGCGTTGGCCAAATTGCGCTGCAGCGGCCCCGAGTCGATCACCGAAGATGCCGCCTCTTCCGGCGTTGCCCCGGCAAAAGTCCGCGCATCGAGCTTTTCGATCTCGATAGCGCAGAATCCGGCCCCGCCCAGCACCTGTTTGATCCGGTCGGGCAAACGCAATGAAAACCTGCCGGGCGCATTGGGATCGGCCGGCGGTGCTGCAGGCAGAAACGGCCTGGCTGTGCTTTCCGGAATGCTGGCCCACAGATGTTCGGCCGGCGAACGCCAGCAGGCAAACGCAATGCGCGCGCGCTTCTTCAGTGTACGGCGGATATTGACGAACGCGGCGACCGGATCGGCGAAGAACATCACTCCCAATTGCGAAAAGCCGAGATCGAACACCTGTTTTTCAAAACCATATTCGGCCGCATCCGCCTGCACGAATTGCGCGTTACTGCGCGCGGCTTCGGCCCGTTTGCGTGCGAGTTCCAGCATCGGGCCGGAAAGATCGATCCCAACCGCCTTGCCGTTCGGCCCGACGCGCGCTGCCAGCATCAGTGTCGTCGTACCCGCGCCGCAGCCGATATCCAGCACCGCCTCGTTCGGTTTCGCTGCCGCCCATTCCATGAGTGGCGCAGTGATCCCGGCGTGATCGCGGTCGCGCTTTTCCTGATGTTTTGCCCAGGCCTGCCCGATCGGGCCATTCCAATAGGCAATCTGTGCCGCGTTGGGCGATGCACTCATGTTCCGCGCCGTTTGCGCCGCGACGCGAGTGTACGCAACCGCAAGGCATTCAACCTGATGAACCCGGCCGCATCCTTTTGATCATAGGCGCCGCGGTCATCCTCAAAGGTGACGAGAGTCTGCGAATAGAGCGATTCCGGCGATGAGCGCCCGGCGACCGTCACATTGCCCTTGTACAATTTCAGCCGCACTTCTCCGGTCACGAATTGCTGGCTGTGGTCGATCGCGGCCTGCAGCATCTCGCGTTCCGGCGAAAACCAGAATCCGTTGTAGATCAGTTCTGCATAACGCGGCATCAGCTCGTCTTTCAGATGCGCCGAACCGCGGTCCAGCGCCAGCGATTCGATGGCGCGATGGGCTGCGAGCAGAATTGTGCCGCCGGGGGTTTCATAAACGCCGCGCGACTTCATACCGACGAAACGGTTCTCCACCAGATCGACACGGCCGATGCCATTCGCCTTTCCAAGCTCATTCAACCGTGTCAGCAGCGTGGCGGGCGACAGATTTTTGCCGTCAATCGAAACTGCATCGCCGTGTTGAAAGCCGATCGTGACGGTCGTGGGACGATCAGGCGCCTCTTCCGGCGAGAGCGTCCGCTGATAGACCACGGATTCGGCCTCCGTTGCCGGGTCCTCGAGCACTTTCCCTTCCGATGAGGAGTGCAGCAGATTGGCATCGACTGAGAACGGCGCTTCACCGCGTTTGTCCCTGGCGATGGGAATCTGGTGCGCTTCGGCAAATTCGAGCAGCTTCGTGCGCGAATTCAGGTCCCATTCGCGCCAGGGCGCAATGATGCGAATATCCGGATTCAGCGCGTAGTAGGACAGCTCAAACCGGACCTGGTCATTGCCTTTGCCGGTTGCGCCATGCGCCACCGCATCCGCTCCCGTTTTTTGCGCGATCTCGATCTGTTTCTTCGCAATCAGCGGCCGCGCGATTGAGGTGCCGAGCAAATAGACGCCCTCGTAAAGAGCGTTGGCGCGAAACATTGGAAACACATAATCCCGGACGAATTCTTCGCGCAGATCTTCAATGAAGATGTTTTGCGGCCGGATACCAAGCAGCTGCGCCTTGGCCCGCGCCGGTTCGAGTTCTTCACCCTGTCCGAGATCGGCCGTAAAGGTCACAACTTCACAGCGGTACTCCGTTTGCAGCCACTTCAGAATGACCGATGTATCGAGGCCGCCGGAATAGGCGAGCACCACCTTCTTAACGTCTGATTTTGACAATCACATCTCCAGTAGAGACAGGCGAGAACGAACTCCTACCCTCCACTGGACCCTCGCGTCAAAATCCCCGTATCATCGCCCGACACCGGTATTTTCTCCTGGAAAGACCATGAGCGATCATTCTTCGCCTGCAAATTGGGCGTTGCGCGCATCCGTCATCGCGGCCGGTATCGCCGGGTTGGCATTGTCCAGCGGTCCCGTGCGCGCCGCAGGTTCTGATTCGCCACCGGATTTTGCACCCAATCCAGGGGTGGGCTGGGTCGCGTCGCCCGGGCCATTCATGCCGCCGCCTTCGGGACCGGGGCCGGTGCCGGCGATCAATGGTCGGGGTTCCGGCAACGCGGCATTTATCGCGCGGGGCGCGCAGCCCATGTTCGACATGGGCGATCCCGATGCGCCCATCCTGCAGCCCTGGGCGAGAGAGCTGGTTCGCAAGCGCAATGAGGACATCATGGCCGGCAAGCCCGGGTTCACGCGGCAGGCAAGCTGCTGGCCAAACGGCACGCCCGCATTCCTTCTCTACCCGCAACAGCCGGTCTATTTCGTTCAAACGCCGAAAGAGGTCGTGATGACCTGGCAGGGCGATCACCAGTTCCGGTACGTCTACATGAACACGCCGCATTCCGCCAATCCGAAACCATCCTGGTACGGAGAATCGGTCGGGCATTACGAAGGCGACACGCTGGTCGTCGATACGATCGGGATTTCTGAACGAACCCTGGTCGACAATTTCGGGACCCCTCATACGGCGCAGTTGCATACCATTGAGCGATTTCGCATGACGAATAATGGTCTGCAGATGGAGGTCGATCTTCACGTTGAAGATCCCGGTACATTCACGACTGCCTGGGATGCGATGCAGCGGTACCGCCGGGTTGAACCAGGTGTCGCCGAATTGCCGAGAAGAGCCGATGATTTTCTGACCGCCGCCGGGAATCCGGGGCCGATGCTGGAGTCGAGTTGCGCGGAAAATCCTCACGGGTTATTTGACGCGCCCGGGACATTGCCAATCCCCCAGGCGGACAAACCTGACTTCTGACCGCCAAACTACCGAGTGCGCGGACGCTGCCTCACCGGCAGGGGGAGTTCCGTCGTGCGTTTCATTTCTTCCATGGCAAACGCGGCGCTGACGTCCATCAGTTTTGCTGAGCGGATGAGCGCCTTGTACACGCGATCATAGGCTGCGATGTCCGCTACCTGCAATTTGAGCAGATAATCGACCTCACCCGCCATTCTGTAGAACTCGATCACTTCCGGAATGGCGCGCACCGCGGCGGTAAAACCATCCAGCCATTTCTCGGTGTGCTCCGCTGCGCGCACACTGACGAAGACCGTCACGCCAACCCCAAGCCGTTGCGCGTCAAGCAAGGCGACCCGCTTCTTGATCAGGCCGTCATTTTCGAGGCGTTTGATGCGCCGCCAGCAGGCGTTCTGGGAAAGGTGGACGGAATCGGCGATTTCCGCAATCGACAGCGCAGCGTCACGTTGGACTAGCCGCAGAATCTGAAGATCAGCTTCATCGACATCGGTCATGGGAAATTTTCCCAAATTTCATCGCAAATCTGGTGCATTTTGGGAAAAATTTCCATATCGGCGCGATTATATTTTGGCGGTGGCGATTCGGACTCGGGACTTCAATGCTGCGACGCTGGTTCCTCGAACATCCGCACAATATTGGCGAGAGCTATTTTCAGCATCAGGTCGCAGCGCTTGGATATTCACTGGCGCTGTTCCGCGCTGCGGCTGCCTGCGCAGTGCATGCAATCATACCCGCACTGTTCGAGCGCAGCGCGAGCCGGATCGTTGGGAAGTTGGACAGCGAAATGACCCAGCGCGCCGGCTCAGGCGCAACGGCACTACAGAGGCCAATCATACCGGCGGCATTAGGGGGAAATCACGTCGGACGTTTCAGATAAAATCCGCCGTGCGGAGGCTCGTTCCTTGACGCTGGCGCTCTTAAGCTGTCCGCAGGCGGCCATGATGTCACGGCCGCGCGGTGTGCGCACGGGGGACGCGTAACCCGCACGGTTCACCACTTCGGCGAATTTCTCGATCTGTTCCCAATCCGAACATTCGTAAGGCGCACCTGGCCATGGATTGAACGGGATGAGGTTGATCTTCGCCGGAATGCCGGCCAGAAGCTTCACCAGCGCGCGTGCCTCGGCAAGGCTGTCATTGATGCCTTTCAGCATGACATATTCAAAGGTGATCCGGCGCGCATTCGACAGGCCGGGATAGTTGCGGCAGGCCTGCAGCAATTCGGCAATCGGATACTTTCGGTTGAGCGGCACCAATTGGTCGCGCAACGCATCATTCGTGGCATGCAGCGAAATCGCGAGACTCGATCCGATCTCCTGCCCGGCCCGCTCGATCATCGGCACGACGCCCGCGGTCGACAGAGTAATCCGCCGCTTCGACAGCGCCAGCCCGTCGCCATTGGCGACAATGGTGAGCGCCGCTTTAACATTATCGAAATTGTACAGCGGCTCGCCCATACCCATCATCACCACATTGGTGACCCGGCGATTCTCCTTCGTGCTCGGCCAGTCGCCAAGCGCGTCCCGCGCGACCATGACCTGGCCGACAATCTCATGGGGAGTCAGATTGCGCACGAGCTTCTGAGTGCCGGTGTGGCAAAATCGGCAATTTAGCGTGCAGCCCACCTGACTTGAAACGCAGAGCGTGCCGCGGTCCTCTTCCGGAATGAATACCGTTTCAAATTCGACGCCTGGTCCGCCGGAAAGCAGCCACTTGCGGGTGCCGTCGGATGAAATCTGTTCTGTAACGATGCGGGGACGAGCGAGCGAAAAATTTTCGGCCATCAGGGCGCGGAAATCTTTGGCGAGATTGGTCATGGCGCCGAAATCCTGCGCTCCATGCACATAGATCCAGTTCCACAACTGGCGTGCGCGCATGCGGACAGATTTACCTTCGACGCCGGCGCGTTCCAGCGCGGCTTCGACCTCCGTCATCGGCAAGCCAACAATGTTCAGCATTCCCAAATTCCAGCTGTCTCAGCGGCAATTGGCATTCTAATTCAATTCGGCTTTCTGAAGGGCGTCGAATTTCGCGGGACGCGCTATTTGCACGCGGCGACGATGCGCTGCAGGGCGGCCGAAATCCCCGAGAGCGAATAGTTGTCACGCGTCATCGCACCCTTCTCCGGAATTCCGGTAATGCTGAACGCCGCCCCGCGTTTCAGCGCGTCCACCAAACGCCGTTCCTGGGCCGGATCATCCATCCAGGCTCCGCCGGTGCCGCCATCATTTTTGGTGAAGAAGTCGAATTTGTCCGCTCCGACCTGCACCTGAACCTTCGAACCTTCCTTATAGGAATAACCAGGGACAATCGACGGTTCGTCGGTCACTTTTTTGCCGGGCCAGGTGGAGATCAGGAAGAATACCTCATCGCGCTTCATCGCCGCCGGTTCTTTCTGCTTTGGTTCCGAAAGCACGTAACACTGCCTTTCAGCGCCTTTGCCCACCGCATAGGCGAACCAGTCTCGATAGCTGCCGAGCAGTTCGGGCTTTCCCTGCGCCAGCACCGTTGAAGCTACCATTGCCAGTCCCAATCCCAGTCCCAATCCGCAATAGTTCACGCCACGCTCCCGTTTCAGACCCAGGTTGTGTCGCGGGGCATAGAACGACAATGGGGCGAAAATTGAGCAGTCAGGGCGGTCTAGCCGCCCCTCCGTGGAGCATTGGCGCCGTTGCCGCTAGCGCTGCGGATAATCGGCTTTCCCCACTCGGCGACAGGCGGAAGCGCCGCTTTTGCCGGCCCGCCAGGCCGCAATGGACGTTCGGCGTAATTCGACAATGTAAGCATGCGGTCATACAACACAATGGCGCCCGCCATTCCGACGTTGATGGAGAAGCGGGTCGGGATTTTCACCACATGGCGGCAGCGCGAAAGCACGGCCGGTGACAGCGAGAACCGCTCCGAGCCAAAGACGTAAGCGGCACGAGGCGGATGCCGGAAGCTCGGCAATTGAATAGCATCCTCGGTAATTTCAACCCCGATAAGTTCGCAGCCTTGCGGCAGGCGAAGATCATCAACGCCCGGAAACTGGTATATCGGCACGTGCCCGGCCGCGTCGGATGTATCCGATATCGCATCGGCAAGCTTTGCGCGCCCGGCAATGGTGAAGAAAAAACTCGCACCAAAGGCATGCGCGATCCGCAGTAGATTGCCGAGATTCATCGGTTTGGAGACGCCATCCGTGCCCGCCGCGAAATAGCCACGCATTTCAATTGCCCGTAATTCTGCCCCTGATTTGCCCAGGCACTACAATATTAATCGATCAGGTTATCGAAAAGGCCGCAGCGTGAATAATCCGGTTTTGGTCGAAGTGATGAGGGGAGATCGCGTCGAAAGTGTCCACCGCGGCGCAATTGCGGTGTGTGATGCAGATGGTCGCATCAGGCTCGCTATTGGCGATGTCGATGCCGCGGTTTATCCACGTTCATCTCTGAAACCGGTGCAAGCCATTCCACTGATCGAATCCGGAGCTGCGGCGCACTATTCGCTTGGCAGCGAAGAACTTGCTCTCGCCTGCGCCTCCCATTCCGGCGAACCGCAGCACACAACGCGCGTAAGCGCCTGGCAGGGAAAGATCGGCTGTTCAGTGGCCGATCTCGCCTGCGGTGCACACCGGCCGATGCACGAGGCGACCGCCAATGAGATGGTCTCGCGCGGCGAAAAATGGACTCCACTGCACAATAACTGTTCCGGCAAGCACACAGGATTCATGACGGTCGCGCGTGCGCTTGGTGTGCCGGTCGCAGGATATGAGCGGCCGGACCATCCGGTGCAGCGCCTGGTCGAGTGGACATTTTCGGAAGTCTCAGGAGTGCCTGGGCCCCTGCCCTATGGCATTGACGGCTGCACGGTGCCGAATTTTGCCGTGCCGATGCGTGCATTGGCGCTGGCGATGGCACGAATCGCCGACCCGGACAAACTTGCGCCCCGGCGCGCGGAAGCCTGCCGGCGCATTTTCTCCGCCATGACGGAGCATCCGGAACTCGTCGCCGGCACCGGACGCGCATGCACGCGGCTGATGCGGCAATCCCCGGCGGTCGCGGTCAAAACAGGCGCCGAAGGTGTGTACGTGGCAATCCTGCCATCACTCGGGCTTGGGGCCGCGCTGAAGGTCGACGACGGCGCAGGGCGCGCTGCGGAAACTGCGATTGCCGCTCTGTTGATCGCACTGGGTGCGATTGCCGACGATGGTGCGGCGCAGGATTTGGCCCACGCGCCGGTCCTCGACACCCGCGGGCGCAGCGTTGGCGAACGCCGCTTCGTCGCCCCAATCGAGGCTTAATCTTTCTTGTTTGTGGCTTCCTTTGCCTCCGCCAGCAACTGATCGGAAAAGGGCTGCACGTCGTTGATGAAGCAGTTCAGCCGCCCGAGATCCGGCGAGTTGTAGATCACCTGATCGCCACGGCCGAGACAGCCCAGGTTTGTCCAGGTGTAAAACCGCAAGGCGGTCAGCGGATAAACCGAGAGTCCGATGCAGCCGCCATTCAACTGCACAATGAAGCGGTGATAGGTGCGGTCGGTGACGATCAGCAAACGGTCATTGACCGCGTTCCATTGCCAGATGCGATTGTTCTGAAGGCAGGTGTCCTGCTGCGGCGATTGTGCCGGGGTGGAGGGCAGCTGCGCCATTGCGGCATGCGCGGCCATGAAAGCCACTGACGCCGCGATTACTGTTCCTGCGTACCTCATCATCTATTAACTCAATTTTCCGGGTCTGGTTCGGGGAAATCTGGCTCGCCGTCGTGTTCCGTGTCAAATCTCGGGGAGAATTACAGCAGACGGAACCAGGCGCATGTCGATTCTCGGTTGGATATTTTTCGGACTGATCACCGGTTTCATCGCCAGCCGTGTCGTGAACAGGCGCGGCGAGGGCTGCATTCTCAATATCGCGTTGGGAATCGTCGGAGCCCTGGTCGGCGGATTTATTTTCGATGCAATCGGCGGCCATGGGATAACCGGGTTCAATCTTTATTCGATGTTTGTCGCGATCATCGGCGCGATTGTCGTGCTTCTGCTGTTCCATGCCGTTACTGGCCGGCGCGGACTGAGATAGCCACGCGGCAAGCTTTTTCATTTATCGCCTGGCCAGTTTCGTCGCTGGAGCAATCCCGGATATCTCCGCAATCAATTTGCGCAGGATCGCATCGGCGAACTGGTCAAAATTCCTGGCCGGAATCACGAAGGCTCCCGGACCTCCGATGACAAATTGCCGGTAATAGGCATCGAGGTCGGGTTCGACGGTCAGGATCGGCAATCCATTGATTCGTATGCCGAGCTTCACCGCTTCGTCGCGCGCCTGTTCGGCCGGCCGGCCGATATTGTTCGATCCGTCGCCAGATATGTCGATGACCTGGCGTGTTGCGGTGGTCGGGCTCGCGGTGAGCATGATCACGCCGTAGTCGATGGCGCCGGACAGCGACGTTCCGCCGCCGAAAATCCGCCGCGGCGCTGCATCGATGGCGGCTGCCAGCGCCAAAGCCGATGATTGGTCGCGGACCGTCGTCCACGGAATCACCACCACGTGCAGCGTGGGGCCGGTCCACTGCACCATGGAAACGGAAATCGCCCCATAGTTGCCGTTACGAATCGCAGCGAGGACCTTCGGATTGCGGAATGCCGCGGCATAACCGCGCTTCTGCAGTTCGAAACGATCTTCCGAAACGCTGCCCGAAGCATCCACCGCAAGCACGAGATTGACATCTACCTGCGGTTCGCCCGAACGCCGCGCGCTTTGCGCGCAGTTTGTTTGATTCCGCGCCAGTGCGGCCGTGCCGCACTGGTCGGGGCGCGCTCCGTTCGGCGCATTTTGGGCAGCATGAGCCGGAATGCACCAGAATGCGATCGCCAGCACAACCACGATGCGGAATGCGGTCCGTAAGTCGATCATGCGCAATCTCCCGAAAACCGCAGCATTCGGCTCAAGGCCCGTTTGCGGCGAACGCGTAGCCGTGCCGTTGGTCCTGCGATATCTCTGTGACCAGTTTGCGCAGGATCGCGTCGGCGTATTGATCATAAGTCTTCGCCACAATTGCGAACGCGCCAGGTCCACCGATCACGTTCTTCCGGTAATACTGGTCCAGGTCGTGTTCGACGGTCAGAATTGGCAGTCCATTGATCTGGATTCCCTGACGCACCGCATCGTCACGCGCCTGTTCCGCCGGCCGGCCGATATTGTTGGCGCCGTCGCCGGAGACATCGATGACGCGCTTGGTGCCGCGAAAAGGATTCGTGGCCATGGCCATGACGGAATAATCGATCGCGCCCGAAATCGATGTTCCGCCGCCCATCAGCCGCCGCGGCGCGGCTTCAATCGCGGCCGCCACACGCCCCGCGGAAAATTCGTCGTTGACGTAGGTCCAGGGAACCATCACTTCCTGTTGCGGCGGGCCAGTCCATTGCAGCATGAACACGGCGATCGCCCGATGGTCGCCGGCGCGAATGGCATTCAGTACCTTCTGGTTGCGAAATGCGGCGGCAAATCCCCGCTTCTGCAATTCGAACCGGTCATCATCGACACTGCCCGAAGCGTCGATCGCCAGGATCAATTCGACATCGACCTCGGTTTTGCCGGAAGCCCGGGCGTTCGGTGGACTGGATGAGGCGACAACAAACAGGACGGCCGCGGCGAATGCCGCCGCGATCACCAAAGACAGCCCCCCGCGAGGGCGACGCGACTGATCCCCGTCCATCCCTGAACCCCTCATTGCCCGGTAAACTGAAATATCGTGTCCTTCAGCGCAAGGGCAGCAGGTTCAGAATTCGCTCTGTCTTTAAAGCCACTGATGAAACCGGCTGATGTAAAACCGCTTCACGATCTGCGTCAGAGTGCAGTAGCAGAGCAGAATTCCCACCAGCCACGGAAAATAGGCCAGTGGCAGGGCGACCATGCCGAGCTGAGCCCCCACCGGCGTAAACGGCAATATGATTCCCAGCGCCATAATGCTGGCGGTGAGTGAAATCACCGGTGTCGACGCACGGCTCTGGATGAACGGGATCTGCTGCGTCCGGATCATATGCACGATGAGTGTTTGCGTCAGCAGGCCGACCACGAACCAGCCGGTCTGAAACAATGACTGCTGCGCCGATGTCTGTGCGCCAAAGACGAACCACATCACGGCGAACGTCACGACATCGAAGATCGAGCTGATCGGGCCGATGAACACCATGAACCGCGCCAGTCCGCCTGCATCCCACTTGCGCGGCGCCTTCAGATAATCGCGGTCCACATCGTCCCACGGAATCGAGACCTGCGAAATATCGTAAAGCAGATTCTGGGTCAAAAGCTGAATCGGCAGCATCGGCAGGAACGGCAGGACCGAGCTTGCGATCAGTACACTGAACACATTCCCGAAATTGGAACTGGCCGTCATCTTGATGTATTTGTTGATGTTCGCGAAAGTCTTGCGGCCTTCGATGACAGCCTCTTCGAGCACCATCAGGCTGCGTTCGAGCAGGATGATGTCCGCCGATTCCTTCGCCACATCGACGGCGCTATCGACGGAAATCCCGACATCGGCGTCTTTCAGCGCCGCCGCATCGTTGATCCCGTCGCCGAGATAACCAACCGTATGGCCGCGGGTCTTCAGCGCCCGGATCACGCGCGACTTCTGCAGCGGAGACATCTTGGCAAAAATCGTTGTGTGTTCGGCGTGCTGCGCCAGTTCATCGTCGGAGAGAGCTTCAACCTCACGGCCGAGCAGGACCCCTTCGACCGCAAGCGCGACTTCGCGGCAGATCTTTCGCGTGACGACGTCGTTGTCGCCCGTAATGATCTTGACGGCGATGCCGTGCTCGGCGAGCGCCGCTATTGCCTGGTGCGCTGTTTCCTTGGGCGGATCGAGGAATGCCACATAACCTGCCAGCGTTAGCTCCGTCTCGTCGGCGATCGTATAGGTGCGGTCTTCGGCGGGCATCCACTTGTAGGCCACGGCGAGGGCGCGCAACCCATCCTCGTTGAGGTCGCGGGTGAAGGCGCGCGCCTCGGTTCGCGCTTCGTCCGTGAACGGTATGATTTCACCGGCGCCGCCGCAATTGGTGTCGGCCGACGCGCACAGCGGCATCAATTCCTCGATTGCACCCTTGCAAATCAGAAGATTGCGATTGCCGCCATTGCGCACCACCACCGACATGCGGCGCCGCACGAAATCAAACGGGATTTCATCCACTTTACGGAAGTGCCGGACATCATCGGTCACGCCGTGAAGACCGGCATATTCCAGCACCGCGACATCCATCAGGTTCTTCAACCCGGTCTGATGAAAACTGTTGAGCCAGGCAAAGGCCAGAACCTCCCCGTTTTCCTCGCCATGAAGGTCGAGGTGCTTTTCGAGAATCACCTTGTTCTGGGTCAATGTGCCCGTCTTATCCGTGCACAGAATATCCATCGCGCCGAAATTCTGGATCGCGTTCAGCCGCTTCACGATCGTTTTGCGATGGGCCATTGCGACCGCCCCTTTGGCCAGATTGGCGGTTACGATCATCGGCAGCATTTCGGGGGTCAGACCGACCGCCACCGACACGGCGAACAGCAGGGCTTCGAGCCAGTTATTTTTGGTGAAGCCGTTGATCAGGAATACCACCGGCGTCATGGCCGCGATAAAGCGGATCAGGAGCCAACTGACACGGCTGATGCCGATATCGAAGCTGGTCAGCGGCCGCGCGCCGGCGATGTCCCGCGCCACCGCACCAAAATAGGTTGAATCACCGGTCACCGCGACCACGGCGGTGCCGGTGCCGCTGACGACGTTCGAACCCATGAAACAGATGGTTTCCAGATCGAGCGGGCCGCGCTGCGCGTCAGAGGCACCCGGCCGAACAAGCGGCGCGGGGTGTTTCTCCACCGGGATCGACTCCCCGGTCAGCATGGCCTGGCTGACGAACAGGTCTTTTGCCGCCAATACCCGCACATCGGCGGGGATCATATCGCCGGCGGCCAGCATCACGATGTCGCCAGGCACGAGTTCGGAAATCGGGATTTCAACCGCCCGCTCCGCACCGGCACGCAAAACCGCGGTCGTCGACCGCACCATGGCCTTCAGCTCTTCGGCCGCCTTGTTGGAGCGATATTCCTGCCAGAACCGCAAAAGCGTGCTGAGCAGAACCATGGTCATCAGGACGATGATGGTCCGGAATGAGCGGTCTTCCGGCGCTGCAAAAATCACGTCGGTGAAAAGCGATACAAGGCTGACCGCAAACAGCACGCCGTTGAACGGAGTGATGAACGCCCAAAACAGCTGCGAATACCAGGTCGGCGGCCGCTCATGCGTGATCTCGTTCACCCCGAACTGATCGCGCCGCTCCTCAACCTGTTCTTCGGTCAGCCCCTGGCGGGCAGAATCCAGACGGAGC
>JAGWSK010000106.1 GCA_028869355.1 Alphaproteobacteria bacterium
GCCAGCCGGTTTGGGCCGTAGCATCGGCTGCGCTTGCGGGGCCGGCCAACTGGGCGGCGGCGGTGATTGCGATGCTCGCGGCGAAATTGCGTGTCAGCCTGGTGCGGCTCATGGAAAGTTCTCCTGATTGCCCGGCGCAATCACTATAGCATCGGTTTCAGGCGCAAAACGGCAGCAGGTATTTTCATGATCCGAAAACTAACTGTCGCATCGCAATCCTGGCCGTTGAAACAGACCTTCCGAATCGCTCGCGGGGCGAAAAACGAAGCTGTCGTTGCCGTCGCGACAATTGAGGAAGGCGATCGTTCCGGCCGCGGTGAATGCGTCCCTTATGCGCGGTACGGCGAGACAGTGGCGAGCGTCATCGGCCAGATCCAAAAAGCCCGGCGGCGAATCGAAGGCGGAATTTCGCGGCAGGATTTGCAGACACTTCTTCCCGCCGGGGCCGCCCGCAATGCGCTTGATTGCGCCATGGTCGATCTTGAGGCGAAAAAAAGCGGCAGGCCGGCATATGAGCTATTGGGATTGCCGGCGCCGGGGCCGGTTCGCACCGCTTTCACAATCAGCGTCGATGAACCGGAAGCGATGGCAAAAGCGGCAGCCGAAGCGGCAGCCAGAGGATATCGGCTGCTGAAGCTCAAGGTTGCAGGCGGCCAGGACATCTCGCGCGTGGAGGCGGTACGCCGTGCGGCGCCCGAGGCGCGCCTGATTGTCGATGCGAATGAGGGCTGGACACCGGAGGAATACGACGTGCTGGCGCCCGGGCTGGCAGGTTTGGGCGTGGCGCTGATCGAGCAGCCTTTGAAGGCCGAGGAGGACGGCTATCTTGCCCGGACAGAGGCTCCGGTACCTGTTTGTGCCGATGAAAGCTGCCACACCCGAGCCGACTTGCAGCGCATCGGCCGGCGCTACTCCCATGTCAACGTCAAGCTCGACAAAGCCGGCGGATTGACTGAGGCGGTGGCGCTTGCCCGCGAAGCCGCGGCGATGGGATTGAAGCTTATGGTTGGCTGTATGGTGTCGACGTCGCTGGCAATGGCGCCGGCAACATTGCTTGCGACGGATGCCGAATTTGTCGACCTCGATGGCCCCTTGCTGCTGGCGCGCGACCGTGAGCCCGGATTGCAATATGACGCAGATGTTCTTCACCCGGCGCCGCGCGAGCTATGGGGGTAACTACGCGCCCGAGCCGATGGCCGATGCCAGTGCGATATGCTAAGGTCGCTCTCGCGTTAGCTGCCGTTTTGAGCACCCGATACTCGCGATGAGGAGGCGCGACATCATGAACAAACGGATCATTCTCTCAGCCATTGCCGTAACACTGCTTGGATCTGCGGCCGTTCTGGCCCAGGGCCAGGCGCCACAACATCCCATGACATTCTTTGTTGCACGTGAAGTGCCGGGCACCGGCAATCTCGGCGGCCTCGCCGGGGCCGATGCGATCTGCCAGCAATTGGCCACCGGGGCCGGCGCCGGCAACCACACCTGGCATGCCTATCTCAGCACCGTCACCACGCCGAACGCAGTGGGCGTCAATGCCCGCGGCCGGATCGGGCCGGGACCCTGGTACAATGCCAAGGGCCAGTTGATCGCGGCGAATGTCGCCGATCTCCATGGCGACCAGCAGCGCGACCGCAATGCCATCCGCAAGGATTCGTCGCTGGACGAACACGGCATGCCGATCAACGGCGTGGGCGACATGCCGAACGAGCACGACATGATGACCGGCTCTGATTCGGACGGGCGTGCGCTTCCGTTGCCGGCTGCGGAAGTCACTTGCAATAATTGGACTTCCGATCAGGCGAATGCCAAGACAATGCTGGGCCATTCCGACCGGCAGGGTGGTGGCAATACGTCCTGGAATGCGGCCCATATGAGCGCCGACTGCACGAAGGCGGGCCTGATCCGGACTGGTGGCGCAGGGCATTTCTACTGCTTCGCCATCAACTGACCGGAAAAGCCGGCAAAATGTTTTGAGAAGGCCCGGTGATCCGGGCCTTCTTTATTTCCGGCAGCCGTGATGGTGGGGCAGGATTTTGTCCTGCCCCGGAATGCGCTAATGCATTACGGTGAAATCGCGCTGCACCCGTAGCTCAGCTGGATAGAGTGCTGCCCTCCGAAGGCAGAGGTCACAGGTTCGAATCCTGTCGGGTGCGCCAATAAAATCAAAGACTTATGGCGATTCTATCGAAGGCCAAAATAGCCTTGGCAAACACATAGCAAACAAAAACAGGGACGGAGCCGGGTCTTTTGGACCTACGGCGTGGGCGACCACTCCAAACGCGAAAAGCGCCGGCAGCGCGTCTTCGAGGCACTGGAACGTCACCCGGTCAGCCTGCCAGTGGCGTGCCACTGCGGCGACGGCGGACTGGCCGAGTCGCAGCTGTCTGAGGAAGCCTCCAAAAAAATTCCGCCGCCTATGGAAGAAAACTTCAGATGCTCCGTTGTCGGAGCAGCGGGCCGGTACACGGGCCACGGCGGCGTTGCCTTACCCCGTCATTTTCCATTTGCCATCGAAATCCTGGGACGCGAGATGGGCGAACACGCTGAGCGGGCATTCAAATATCGACAGAAGGCAGAAGAACTCCGGGCTATGATTCCAGATATGACGGACTATCAAAGCCGTGAGACGTTAGCGAAAATTGCCGCGGGATACGACCAGCTCGCGAAAGTTCAGGACACCCTCGCAGCAGTGGACAGGCTTAGCGGAAACCGCTGAATTTCCAACACTAATCAGGCCTGGTGCGGCCCGCAACTGAATGCAGGCAGCCAACATCATTGGTCGAAATCTCTGCGAGCCGCCGCCCCGCCGATGGCCGGGTTAATGTGGGCATATCGAATCCCTTGATCATGGCCAGGCGCCGGACCAACCGACGCCGCGCTGCCACTGCGGTGCGCCGGCCAGGTACGAGGTCAACCGGAAATCCGGCGTGACGTTTGTGGGCGCTGAGCACATGCCGGAGTTGTGACGGATTTACGCGTAATCGATGGTTGGTGGGAGATCGATCGACCACGGAACGGGCCATGATTCGCAATTTCACAATTCTCACCCGGTAAACCTACTGGGCCGAGTCCGTAAACTTATCGCTTTCATATTAATCCGCACGCAAAACCCTGTTCCTACCTTCCCGGCATGAACTCCACACCTTTGGAGGTTTTGACATGCGCAGCTTAATGAGCAGGAGCAAAATCAACAAGTGAGCGGTGGCAATTTCGCCAGTCTGACGGCCGGTCTGCTCGTCCGCAAAGGCGAGGCGGAACCGTCGCCGGTGATGCCGGCGGAGGTATTCCCTTTTCCGCTGCGCGTTGTCCAGGCTCCGGTGGACGCGCCTGTTCCTGCAGGGGAAACGCCTCAAAGAAAGCGGCGAGAATTGGCCGCTGAGTCCACAGGCGCCGATGTAGGTGCATACACAGGCGCCGATGCACCGGCAAAGCCGCGTCAGATGGTCGTGCAGCTATCGGCGAACGAATGCGAAGCTCTGGCCTTGGTAGCGCTCAAAAGCGGCACCACGCCGGAGCAACTGCTGCGCAAGATGCTCAACGACTTTCTCGTTGTATTCATCGAGGAGTGCCTCCGACTACGCGGCCCTTGAATGCGCGCCTGGGTAACAGTACAGAGCGCTGCGGGTCCGGCCGGGCAAGCCCCCCATATTCCGGCGTATGAGCGAACGATTAACGCGGCTGATGGCGAACGATCAGAAGCCCGCAAAGCCCGATTCCGAGGGCGGCAACAATGATGCCGCCCCATGGACTATCAGTCACGATGCCAGCAATAGCGCCAGCCGCGATGATGGCCAACCAAGCTACTGCCATACCGACTTCGTCCATGGGCAGAGCAGTAGCACGGCCAAGCAGCTTCCGCACGTTGTCACGGTAATTGGATCTGAGTGAGTGATGGAAAGTTGCGCCACGCGCGCGCAGGAGCAGACCGACCAGTCGTAATTTCATCAGGAGCGGCTGAAACATAAAAGCAATTTCAGGCCGCTCGGGCTCAGTTCCTGCGCCAACCGCAGCAGAGCATTGATTGCCGTCGGAGCCCCACCACCGCGCCCA
>JAGWSK010000017.1 GCA_028869355.1 Alphaproteobacteria bacterium
CCGGAATGGGATAGGCGGTCGCCGACGGGCTCGCGATCAGCGACACCAGCGGTCCCGGACCTTCCTTCGATGTACCGGCGGCCAGCACCAGAATCGAAATCGCGCGATCATCCTTGAGGATTTCCCGAATCTCGTCCGCGGGACGGCCTTCTTTCGCCACCAGTTCCGGCATCGTGCCGACGATCTCATTCACCGACTTGGCGGCATCGTGCAGCGCGCGCTCGGCCTCCTCGTGCGCCTCTTCGCGCATCAACCGCTCCACGCCCGCCCATTGCTGAAAATCAGCCGGCGGCACGACATAGAGCAGTGTCACGATCCCGCCGGTGTGCTGTGCCCGCCTTGCTGCGAAACGCAATGCTACCCTGCATTCCGGTGTTTGGTCGACAACGACCAGAAATTTGCGCCGGTTGGGCGGGACATATGGGCGTTCGGTGTCGTCCATGTGTGATTATGTGCGCCCTTGGACGTGACGCCGCAAGCTAGAGCAGGTTCCGGCCCGATGGAACCTGTTCTGGTTACGGCTCTGCTTCGCTCACCTTTCGTTTGAGCTGGTAAAGCAGTTCCAGGGCGGCCCTGGGCGTCAGGGCGTCAGGGTCGGTGCCGCGCAGCATCTCTTCGACCGCGGACTTCACCGGCATGTCCGGATTTCGCGATTTCACTTCGGCGGCAAACAGCGGCAAATCATCGATGCGGGCGAGCGGCTTATGTCCCTCACGCCCCTCTTCCAGCGCACGCAGCACTTCTGCAGCCCGCGCCACAACCGCTTTCGGCAATCCGGCCAGCTTGGCGACCTGGATTCCGTATGACCGGTCGGCCGCGCCCGGCGCGATCTCATGCAGAAAGACGACATTGTCCTTCCATTCGCGCACCCGCATGGTCGCGCAGGCGACATTCTCCAGCCGCTCCGACAGCGACACCAGCTCGTGATAATGCGTCGCAAACAACGCCCGCGACTTGTTGATCGCGTTCAGGTGCTCCACCACGGCCCAGGCGATTGCCAGCCCGTCGAACGTCGCCGTCCCGCGCCCGATCTCATCCAATATGACCAGTGACTTTTCGCCGGCGAGATTGAGGATCGCCGCGGTCTCCAGCATTTCGACCATGAATGTCGAGCGCCCGCGCGCGAGATCATCGGCAGCGCCCACGCGGCTGAACAGCCGGTCGATTGCGCCGATGTGGACGCTATCGGCAGGAACGTAGGAACCCATTTGCGCGAGAATCGCGATGATCGCGTTTTGCCTCAGGAAAGTGGATTTGCCGGCCATGTTGGGGCCGGTGATGAGCCACAGCCGGCCGCCGCCACCACCCCCTGGCGACAGGTCGCAATTGTTCGGCACGAATGATCCGCTGTTCTCCGACGCAAGCGCCTGCTCCACCACGGGATGGCGGCCGCGCATGATCGAGAAGGCGAGCGAATCATCGACCACCGGACGGCAATAGCGGTGAAGACTCGCCAATTCCGCCAGCGCTGCTGCGGTATCGATGATCGCCACGGCATCGGCGATGGCCGAAATCGCCGCTGCCGCAGCGCGGACATCGGCAACCAGCATGTCGAACAGATCAAGTTCGATCGCCAGCGCCTGCTCGCCCGCCTGCGCGATTTTCACCGCCAGCGCATTCAGTTCCTCGGTCGAAAAGCGCACCGCCGATGCGACCGTCTGGCGATGCCGGAAGCGATCGCCGCCGTTCTTCAGCAGCCGGTCCGATTGCGCCGCGGTGACCTCAATGAAATAGCCGAGCACCGCATTGTGCTTGATCTTCAACGACGCAATGCCGGTTTCGCCGCGGTAACGGCTTTCCAGCTCGGCAATCACACGGCGCGATTCATCCTTCAGCGCGCGCGCTTCATCGAGCGCGGCATGCGCACCCGGAGCAATGAAGCCGCCATCGCGCGCGAAAAACGGCGGTTCGGCGGTGAGGAGACGTTCGAGTTTGTCCTGCAATACGCCAATGGCGAGCGCACGATTGGAAATCTCCCGCCCGGCATCGGCGAGTTCTCCCGGCGCAGGCTGAAGCACTTCGTCCAACTGTCCCAGCAGGCGGCGCAGATTGCGTGCCGCAGCAAGCCCGGCACGAATGGCCGCAAGATCGCGCGGACCGCCGCGTCCGAGCACGACACGTCCGCTGGCGCGGGCGAGATCAGGGGCGGCGCGCAATGCGCTCCGCACCTGCGCCCGCAACTCCTCTCGGGCGAGAAAAAAACCGATTGCGTCCAGCCGGCTTGCGATCGCCTGCGGACCGATTAGCGGTGCCGCCAGACGCCGGTTGAGCAGCCGTGCGCCCGCTGCGGTGACCGTCAGGTCGATGGTCGAAAGCACGCTTCCACGCCGTTCACCGGAAAGCGTTTCAATCAGCTCGAGATTGCGCCGGGTTGCGGGATCGATCGCCATCACGCCGGATTCCGCGCTTTGCTTCAGCGGCTTCAGCGCCGGCCGTTGGCCTTTTTGGGTAAGGTCGAGATAGCCCGCGAGCGCGCCTGCAGCCGAGAGTTGCGCCCGGCTGAGGACGCCAAACCCATCCAGCGCGGCGACACCATAAAAGGATTTGAGCAGCCTCTCGCCGCTCTGCGAATCGAAACTCACGGCCGGCCGCGGCGTCAGGCGCGGGCCCAATTCCTTCAGTGCCGGCCCGATCGCGTCGTCGGCCAGCAAACCATCCGCCACCAGGAGTTCGCGCGGCGCGATGCGGCCCAGAACCTGCGGCAACTCCTCAGGTGCAACAGTTTCAACCGCGAAATCTCCGGTTGAGATGTCGGCCGAGGCAATGGCCAATTCGCCCCCTGCGCGACCCAGCGCGGCCAGCAGCGATGGGCTGCGTGCATCCAGCAGTGAATCTTCGGTCAGTGTGCCCGGCGTTACCAGCCTTATGACTTCGCGTTTGACCGGCGACTTGGCGCCCCGCTTCTTCGCCACTGCCGGGTCTTCCATCTGCTCGCAGACGGCGACGCGGAAGCCCTTGCGGATGAGTTTCTCGAGATAGCTGTCGGCGGTGTGCACCGGCACGCCACACATCGGGATATCTTCCCCCAGATGCTTGCCGCGTTTGGTCAATGCGATGTCGAGGGCAGCCGCAGCCTTGACCGCATCGTCGAAAAACAGCTCGTAGAAATCGCCCATGCGGTAAAACAGCAGATATTCGCTGTGGGCCGCCTTGATCTCCAGGTACTGGGACATCATCGGTGTGGCGAAATCGAAGCTGTCGGGGCCGGAATTTGCCGGTCCACTGACTTCGCCATTGAGAGGGTGCAAAATCTCCGCCATTAAAGGAATTTATCAGACACCGAACACAGGTCGATCCGAAGGCTCGTTGCGTCACCACTTTTTCCCCAGGCCGTAGACGGCAGGGAAGCGAGAGCCCGGCAAAAATAACAGGGAGAATCGCCTCATATGGCCGCCGCGTCCCAACGTCCGTCCTTCACCGATGAAGAGGCACTGGCATTTCACGCCGGAGACAAGCCCGGAAAGCTGGAAATCCGCGCCACCAAACCGATGGCGACACAGCGCGATCTGTCGCTCGCTTATTCGCCGGGGGTTGCGGTTCCGGTGCGCGCCATCGCTGCCAATCCGGACCTCGCCTATGACTACACGACGCGGGGCAACCGGGTCGCGGTGATCTCGAACGGCACGGCCATTCTCGGGCTCGGCGATCTCGGCGCACTGGCTTCGAA
>JAGWSK010000107.1 GCA_028869355.1 Alphaproteobacteria bacterium
AATTGGTCTGCGCGACGGTGAAGAGCGTGATGTGCTGCCGCTGATCAGCGGTCAGCGTGGCATTTTTTGCCACCGGCGCAGGTGGTGGTGGCGCCTGGCCCGCGTCACCGGGTGAACAGCCGCAAAGCAGCAGCGCCAGCGCCGCAGCGCAGGACGACAAGCGCACAGCCATGTCAGTGCGCATCTTTGTTCTCCGCCAATTCGGGGTGATGCCACCAGCCGCCGCCCAGGGCCTGATACAGCGCCGCGGTATCGGCGAAACGGTTGGCCTCCGCCTGCAGCCGCGCGATCCTGGTCTGCTGATAACTCTGCTGTGCATTCAGCAGATTGAGATAACCGCTATATCCGTCCTCGACTTGCCGTTGCGCGAGGTCGAGCGATGTTTTGGAAGCGGTTTCGGCCGCCGCCGATGCCTTCAGACCATCGGCATCCTGCTGCAGCGCTGCCAGAGTATCGGCCACGTTTTGCAGCGCATTCAGCACCGTGCTGCGATATTGCTCCGCCGTCTCATCATATGCGGCCCGCGCGGCCAGCTCCTGATGCTTCAGCATCCCGCCCTCGAAGATGGGTGCGGTCAGCGCCGCACCCAGACTCCAGAAGTTAGTGCCGGGCGCGAACACCTGGCCGATCGCGAGCGCTGTGCTGCCGACATCGGCGGTCAGCAGAATATTGGGGAACCGGTTCGCCACGGCGACTCCAATCTGGGCGCTCGCGGCATGGAGGTTTGCCTGCGCCTGCAATACGTCGGGCCGCTGCTCGACCAGCGTGGACGGGAGGCTCAGCGGCAGATCCGTCGGCAGTTGCAGCGTCGTCAAATCGAAATTGGCAGCCGGCGCCTGGCTCGGATAGAGCCCGGTGAGTGTCGCCAGAAGGTCGCGGAGCTGTGCCTGCTGTTTCAGCAGCGGCGGCAGTGTGGCGCTGACCTGCGCAAGTTGCGCCTGTTGCGCGGCCAGATCGACACGGCTGGCATAGCCCTTATCGAGCTGATACTGCAAAATCTTCACGATATTGGTGTCGATGTCGATCAGCTGGTGCGTCGCATCGATCTGGCTTTGCAGAGCCGCGGCCTGAATGACCGTCACCACCACATTGGCAGTCAGCGTCGTATAGGCCGCCAGCATCTGATAGCGGGCGGCCTGTGTCTGCGCATTCAGCGATTCCTGTGACCGCCCGTTCAATCCGAACACATCGGGCGTGTAGGAAATGTTGAGCTGCGGTGTGAACAGATCGTATTGAAAGATATTGGCGTTGGGCGTCGGCGCCAGGAAGTTCGATTGTTCGGTGTGGCTGGCCGCGAAGCCCGCCTGAACCGACGGAAGGAATACGCCGCGATGGGCGAGCGCGCTTTCATGCGCGACCCTGAGTGCCGCCTGGGCTGCCTTGAGATCGTGGTTGTTGGCGAGCGCACTGGTGATCAGATCGTCCAGCGGCTGCGAGTGGTACAGCGTCCACCAATCGCCGATCAGGTCTTTGCCCTGCGTGAATGTCTGTGCCTCACCGGCCGTCACATTGGGCGTTGAGCTGGTCGTCGCAGCCGGCGCCGCCTGATAAGTGGTTACCGCCGGCGGCGCTGGTTTGTGAAAGTCCGGTCCGACGGCGCAGGCTGAAAGCGGCAAAACCAGCAACGCCATTCCGGTCGACCATCTGGATCGCCGGGGACGCGTCGTCCGCAATCTGCTCGCAATGTGATCTGTGTTTTCTTGCCTCATTGTGCACCACTCCCGGAACGCCCTTGCCGGAACGATCCATTTGATCCGCCCGCCCGGCAGATTCCTGCCGGACGGAGCACCCAACAGCCGCACTGGCGGCTGTGACATGCTGATTTACGGACTAGAGCGGTGGTGCGCGGCTTCGCCGGAGAAGTATCGCGGCGCTTTTGATGACCTGAACGAACTCCGGCGCAATGATGCTTTGCGCCAATTCAAGCGGCAGGCGAAGCAGCGGCGCTGCCGGCATGAAGAACAAGCCGCTATGCGCAATGGCCTGGCAATAGGGGCAGTCGAGAGGGCTGTTATCCGCCGGTGCTTTGCCGCCTCCGGAAGAGCCGGAGTCGACTTTGACGATGGCGAACCCGTCCAAAGATGGGGCGACGCCATGGATGTGGGTCTGAGTCAAAAAGGACTGCAGCGCGAAGGCGAACGCGACCAGCAGCGCCACAAAATTTCGCGCCAGGTCGGTGCGGGACCGGATTTGCAGAGATCGAGTCACAACTGCTGCCGGTAACCTCAAAAGCCCAGGATCGCGAATTTATGCGCTTTTGACGGCGTTTCCGCAATCGTCTGGAATTGGTAAATGGCTCGGTCGCGGCGCCAAACCGGCATTTTGGCGATGCCTCACCCGCCTGTGATCCCTGCCCGGCGTGAAGCAGTGAACGGGCCGAGTGTATACCGTTAACCAATTGATAGCTTACGGTGCTGCGGGTTCAGCCCGCGATTCACGCCGCAACTCATGCAGGGTGATTTCCGGCGGGCAGTTGAAGCGCACCGGAACGACACTGGTGCCTGCGCCCGCCGATGTGTAGCCGTACATGGTCCCGTGCCGCCATGCCCCGGCGCCAAATACCCGCGGCAGTTCGGCGTCCAGAATGACGGGAATGGAGCCGGGCAAACAGATCTGGCCACCATGGGTGTGGCCACTGAGCATGAGTTTGAACTGAGCCTGTTCAGCCTGACGAAAAACCTCCGGGGTGTGCGACAGCAGTACCGAGAATGACCCTGCGGTAATTCGTGATGCGGCTCTCGCAATATCGCCGGTGCGAAAAAAATGGGCGTCGTCGATACCGGCAAGGAAGATCTGGTGCTCACCGCGATGGATCGCATCCGACTCATTCAACAGCATTTTGATGCCGATTTTTTCCAACCCGTGAATCATCGCCAGCGAATCGTGATTGCCAGGCACTGCGAAAACCGGCTGCTTCAGGCGCGCCAACAGTTCTCGCATGCCATGCAGTGCAGGCTCGCAACTGCCGGTGGTGCCGGCGCGGTAATCCCCGGTCAGGCAGCAAATATCATAGTGAAGGCCCTGGACGAGCTGAAGAACCTGCCGCATGGCAGGGTCACTTCCATCGGCATGAAGATCGGAGAGATGGAGAATGGCGAAGCCGTGGAATGCGCGGGGCAGGTCGGGAAACGCAATGACATTGCGCCGGAGAATCACCTTTGCGGCATTGCGCTGTCCGCGCCAATACAGCCCGCTCAGGATCAGCGCAGCCTTGATGACGTGCGGATGCGCGAACCAGTTGTCGCGATGAAGGAAGTGAAGCCTGGAGTGTGAGACTTCGTCTTCGTGCTGTTGCTCCAGGGCCAGTCGGCGCGCCGTATGCGATTGCCCCAACCGGCCGGCAATCTGCTCCAAAGCGGCGGCGTCGATCACTCTTTGGCCGCGTGCAGATGGTTGATCGGTCCTGTACCTCTTCCGAACGCGAGCCCCGCGCCGATTGCGCCACGGACAAAGTCGCGCGCAGTCTCGACGGCACGCGGGAGCGGCCATTGCTTTGCCAGGCCGACTGCAATGGCGGTTGCAAGTGCACAGCCGGTGCCATGAGTCGCAGGATTGCGCAGGCGAGTGCCGGAAAATCTGTGTACCCCGGATTCGGTCACCAGCACGTCGGTCACCGATTCCGCGGGCAAATGTCCACCCTTGACCAGCACGGCACGGGCGCCGCGTTTGCGCAACTCTTCACCGGCTGCAACCATCGCATCCGGGGATGAAATGCTCATGCCGGTCAATCTCTCGGCTTCCGGAATATTGGGAGTGACAAGGGCCGCCAAAGGAAAAAGGTACGTCCGCAGCGCATCGATGCCTGGATTATCGAGAAGCGGCGCGCCGCCCTTCGCGGTTATGACGGTGTCCACGACCAGCGGCGCCGGATAACGCTGCACCGCGTCGGCGACTGCTTTGACAATCTCTGCCGATACAAGCATTCCGGTCTTCATGGCGCCGGCGCCAATGTCGCCCAGCACCATCCGAATCTGTTCCGACACGATATCGGGCGGGATAGGGAATGTACGCGCAACGCCGCTGGTGTTCTGGACAGTTACTGCCGTCACCGCCGTCATCGCATAGGCGCCGAGCACGGTCGCAGTCTTGATATCGCCCTGGATTCCAGCGCCGCCGCCCGAATCCGAACCGGCAATGATCAGAATGCGCGGAGGAAGACTCACGCCGTGGCGGAGCGAATGATATTCGCGATGTCGCGCACGACCTGGCGCACCAGCTTTTCGTCGTCGCCTTCGCCCATGATACGAATGACAGGCTCGGTTCCGGACTTGCGCACCAATATCCTGCCGCTGCCGTTCAGCCTCGACTCGCAGGCCCGGATGCGCTCCTTGACCTCGGAGTTGCTGAGCGGCTCAACCCCCTTGAACCGCACATTCTCCATAAATTGCGGTGCCGGTTCGAACATATGCGCGGCTTCACTCGCCGGCAGGCGCTCTTCCGCAATCACGGCCAGCACCTGAAGTGCCGCAATCAGTCCATCGCCGGTGGTGATGAAATCACTGAAGATGATGTGCCCCGACTGTTCGCCGCCAACATTGAAGCCGCCGTCGCGCATATGCTCGATGACATAGCGGTCGCCGACCTGCGCGCGAACGAGCTTGAGACCGCGGCCGACCAGAAACCGCTCGAGCCCGATATTCGACATTACCGTGCCGACCACTCCGCCACCCTGCAGCCGGCCGGTTTTGGCCCATGAACTCGCGATCAGGGCGAGGATTTGGTCCCCGTCGATCATATGGCCCTTTTCGTCGGCCATCACCACGCGGTCGGCGTCGCCGTCGAGCGCAATACCGAAGTCGGCGCGTGTCTCACGCACTTTTGCGATCATGGCCTCAGGCGCAGTCGAGCCGACGTCCTGATTGATGTTCATGCCGTTGGGATCAACGCCGACGGTGAAAATGTCGGCGCCCAATTCCCAAAGCACTGCGGGCGCAACCTTATAAGCCGCGCCATTGGCGCAATCGATGACGATGCGAAGACCGTCCAGGCGCAGATGCTTCGGAAATGTACGCTTGGCGAACTCGATATACCGCGCGCCGGCATCATCGATGCGCCGTGCCCGGCCGATCTTCGCCGGAGACGCAAGGCCGTCTTCCAGTCCGTTCTCCATCAGCGTTTCGACTTCCTGCTCGCGCTCGTCGGACAGCTTCTGGCCATCGGGGCCAAACAGCTTGATGCCATTGTCGGTAAAAGGATTATGTGAAGCCGATATCATCACGCCGAGATCGGCGCGCAGTGACCGCGCGAGCATCGCAACCGCGGGCGTCGGCAAGGGCCCAAACAGAAACACATCCATGCCGACCGAGGTAAAACCGGCTACCAGCGCGGATTCGATCATGTAACCCGACAGCCGCGTGTCCTTGCCGATCACCACCCGGTGACGATATTCGCCGCGCGTGAACACCCGGCCGGCAGCCATTCCGACTTTGAGCGCAATTTCGGCCGTCATCGGGACCGCATTCGCCATCCCCCGGATCCCGTCGGTGCCAAACAGCTTTCGTGTCATCCAATATCCCAAATGGAGCGCGCGGTTGATCCCGGCAGCATATCAGACCTCGGCTGCCGCCGCACCGGCTGCGGCGATCTGGGACCAGATCAGCAGCGCATCGCGCAACGGCTTTGGCGCGTGGGTGCGGATCATGTCGGCGCCGTGTACCGCAGCATAGAGCTCGGCTGCGAGCGACGCCGGTCCGATATCCTGAATGCTGCGCGCGGCCAGCTTGCGCAAAAAGGATTTGCGCGAAACCGATATCAGCACCGGCAGACCGAATGCAGACTTCAGCTGCGGCAGCCGGCGCAGCACCATCAGCGATACCTCGGGCCTGGTGCCGACAAAGAGGCCCATGCCGGGATCGAGAATCAGCCGTTGGCGTGCGATTCCCGCGTGGGTGAGTTCATCAATACGCTGATCGAAAAAATCGGCAATTCGTCCCATTATTCCGGCCGGATCGGTATCGATCTTTTGCGCCCGGCCAAAACCCTGGACGGCATGCATGACGATCAGTTTTGCACTGGAAGATGCGAGATAGGGATAGAGCGAGGCGTCACTGAATCCTTGAATGTCGTTGAGATATTCGACGCCCTCACCCAGTGCCCAAAGCTGGGTTTCCGGTGCGAAGCTGTCGATCGAGACCTGCCAGCCGCGCTCTTTGGCCACCAGAACAACCGGAGCAAGCCGGCCTATTTCCACATCCGGAGGGACGGGTTCGGAGCGTGGGTTACTCGATGCTGCGCCGATGTCGAGCACATCGGCGCCATCCGCAACCAATTCACCGGCGTGGGTCAAAGCCGCTTCGGGGTCGAGATATTTCCCGCCGTCCGAAAATGAATCGTGGGTGATATTCAGGATACCGAAGATTCTATCGGCCATTGGCCCCGACGCGTCTGCAGCGGTTTGTGGCTATGAAAAATCATCTCACGCGGAGGCGCGGAGATATTCAGTTTGTGCCAGCCAGTCGGCCCGTCTTTAGAGCACGTCACCAGTATCTCCGCGTCTCCGCGTGAAATTTTAAAGTACTATTTTGCTTACAGCTGCTCTAGGTACCCGGCTGCGGTTCGGGAGCGATGGAAATGCCCGGTTCGCGTGGCCGTCCCGCCTGCGGTACCGTGCCCGACGGACGCGACTGCGGCGTTGAATCCGGCTCCTCATAGGGCGTGCGCACCGGCCGTTCACCGCGCAACAGCGCTTTGATCTCGTCGCCGGTCAGGGTCTCGTATTCCAGGAGTCCCTTCGCCACCGTATGCAGGTCATCGAGATGGTCCTGCAGGATCTGCTTGGCGCGGGTATAGGTGTCTTCGATGATACGGCGCACTTCCGAATCGATCTTTTGCGCCGTGGCCTCCGAGACACTTTGCGTGCGCGACACCGAATGGCCGAGGAACACTTCCTCCTGGTTCTCGCCATAGGAGATCGGGCCAAGCTCGTCGGACATGCCGAAGCGGGTGACCATGGCGCGCGCCATGCGCGTTGCCATTTCGATATCGGACTGTGCTCCGGTCGTGACCTTTTCATATCCGAAGATCAGTTCCTCGGCGATTCTGCCGCCAAACGCCACGCACAGATCGGCGTAGAGCTTCTGGCGAGTCATCGAGAGTTGATCGCGTTCGGGCAGGCGCATGACCATGCCGAGGGCCCGGCCGCGCGGAATGATTGTCGCCTTGTGGATCGGGTCGGAGCCCACCACGCTCAATGCGACCAGCGCATGGCCCCCTTCGTGATAGGCCGTGAGCTTCTTCTCGTCGTCGGTCATGGCGAGCGTACGCCGCTCAGCACCCATCATGACCTTGTCCTTGGCGTCCTCGAACTCGTTGCGGGTCACCAGGCGCTTGCCGCGTCGCGCCGCCAGCAGCGCCGCTTCGTTGACCAGATTGGCGAGATCGGCGCCGGAAAATCCCGGGGTCCCGCGGGCAATAATTCTGGGGTCGACATCCGGCGAGAGCGGCACCTTCCGCATATGCACTTTGAGGATCTTTTCGCGCCCTGAAAGATCGGGATTGGGCACGACGATCTGGCGGTCGAAACGGCCCGGGCGCAGCAGCGCCGGATCGAGCACATCTGGCCGGTTGGTGGCTGCGATCAGGATGACGCCTTCATTGGCTTCAAAGCCGTCCATCTCGACCAGCAACTGGTTGAGGGTCTGCTCGCGTTCATCATTGCCGCCGCCAAGTCCGGCGCCACGGTGGCGGCCCACCGCATCGATTTCATCGATGAAAATGATGCAGGGCGCATTTTTCTTCGCCTGTTCGAACATGTCGCGCACCCGGCTGGCGCCAACGCCGACGAACATTTCCACGAAATCAGAACCCGAGATCGTGAAGAACGGCACGCCCGCTTCGCCCGCGACCGCCCGCGCCAGCAGCGTCTTCCCCGTTCCCGGCGCTCCCATGAGAAGTACGCCCTTGGGGATCCGCGCACCGATCTGGATGAATTTCTTCGGGTTCTTCA
>JAGWSK010000108.1 GCA_028869355.1 Alphaproteobacteria bacterium
ATGGCATTCGCACGATAGGTGCCGGCGGTGTGCTCGACACGGAGGCCGGCGATCAGATCCAGCGGCCCCATCGTGGTACTGTACTGGCCGTACCCGGCATAGACATTTTCATTGTCGTGCTCGAACGTCGAGGGATCGGCGGAGATTGGCCCCTCGGGAATCGTGAGCAGCCTGGGGTAGATCGGCTGCGGGCCGATATCGTATTCATTGTGATAATAGGTGACATCCGGTCCGGAGACATAGTCGGCGAGGTTTTGGTCGGCCGGGTTCAGATCGGCTGCATATGCCTGCGCGCTGCGGCTACGTTCGCGCAGGCTTCCGCCGAATTTGACCACACCGCCGTCGCCGAGGAGCGAGAGAGGCGCCGCGAAATTCAGCACGCCGCCATATTCGGTGTCCCTGTTGCCCGACGGGCTATCGGAACCGCTGGCCACGGTATAAAGGCCCGGGTTTGCCAGATCTATGCCGCCAAGTGCCGTGTAAACCGGGCGATTGGCATCTGTATTGTTGTAGGTGACGTTGAACGTGTTCGGATTTGTAAACCTGACGTTCCGTGAATAGGGCCAATGATCGTGACCATCGGCCCAGGAGACACGCGCATCCATCTGGACCAGGTTTGCAATCAGCGTGTTTCCACCAAACTCGACGACATCGTTGCCGAGACTTTCTTTCGTGTTGATATCGGAATAATGCGAGCCGGCGTCGAATGACGTGAAATCTCCGGTCGTGTTGTTCACGCTCTGGATGTTGCCGGCGAGATTCGTGATGATGAGCTCGTGCTTGTTGGCGCGTTCGACATATCCCGCGTGCAACGCGCGCACGTAAAGTTGGGTTACCGAATCCGGACTGAAGGTGATGCCGCCACCGTAGCCCTGGCGCGTGCGATGATATTGGTACCAGCGGTTTTGCAAGTCATCAAAAGCTTTCCTGGTGAGGAAATTACTGGTTCCGGCAGGCACGGTGGTCGGATCATTGATATAGTCTTCTTCGATATCGTCGATACCGCGCTCGTCGTTATGGTAGCCGTAGCTGAGGACGACGGCGATCGTGTCGCCAAGGAAGCGTTTGCCGACCGTAATGTCGCCCTGGTAGACCGGCTTGTCGCGCAGCGTTTCGATGCCGCCGCCGAGAGATGCATCGAATATGTGATCGTCGCCGGCTGGAATCGTGCGGGGCTGAATATTCACCACGCCACCAAGTCCCTCTGCGTCGAGTTCAGGCGTCAGGGTTTTGATGACCTCGATGCCCCCCAGAATTCCGGACGGGAAGGCGTCGAACGCCACCGCGCGGGCTCCGCCCTGCGGCGAGGAAGGATTGCTGGCCGTCAGACGCACGCCGTCATAGGTCGTACCGTTCAAGTCGGCATCCATGCCACGGATGTTGATGAAGCGGCCCTCGCCGGTGTCGCTTTCCAGTGAGATGCCGGGCAGGCGCTGCAGCGCTTCGGCTGCATTGACATCGGGCAGCGAACGAATCTGGTCGAGCGGCGCGAGATCGATAACAACCGGCGCCTCTCTCTTGATGTCGGTCGCCTGGAATACCGAGCCTGTGACCACCACAGTTTCGATGTTTCCCGCAGGCGCAGCGTCCGCCGCATACGCGGCCTGGGCGAGCGGCACAATCAGGACAGCAGCCGTCGTGCCCAAAAAAAGGGCATTCTTCGTAGTCATCGCTTCATCATCCCCTCACAATGAATGTCATGGGCTCCCCGGCGCCCATGTCCGAGTTCAAGTAAGGAACGACTTCGACAACTCGGATTCAGTTCTGTGACTGTTTTGCAAAAATGGAGATTGCGGCGGCAGGCGGTCCTTACGGGCCTTCTCGATGCTCCAAGCGAGAACGGCAGAGACACTGGCTTTCGCCGGCTCTCTGCCGCTCTGCGCGATCGGATGTTTTTAGGCACCCAACCGCTGATCAGGAAACGAGTCGCACCGGTGGGTGTTCCGCAGAACTCGTTGCCGATTCCGGGAGCGGAAGTTCGTTGCACTTAAAGAAGCCCAAGCGAATGCTGTGCCGGGAACTCAAGGCGCAGCCGCCGGTTGATCGCCTGGGCGGGGCAGGATGGAAGCGTATCGTGTTCACCGTCGGGCTGACCGGCGATGTCTTGTTTGCAATCGCCTTTGCCGTTTCTTGGGCGCGACAACAGTTCTGATTTCGCCCAGTCTTCAAATTGATTCCGGGCAGGAACGGCCCGCATCACTCTGTCGTTTTGGCTGCGGTCCCGCTCTCGAGTGGGAGGTGCTGCATAGCTGGTGTTCCAAAAAAGCGTTGATTTGCGGAACTGGAAAGCCCGATTTCCTTGGCGGGATTGGGCTTTCCTGCTTGCCGCCTGTGGATTCAAACGGATCCTGCTCGAACAATGGAGGTTCCAGATGAAAGTCAGGGAAGCGATGCATAGCGGCGTGGAGTGGGTGACTCCGGACACGAGCATCAAGCAAGTCGCCGAAAAAATGAAAAAGCTGGATATTGGCGCGATACCGGTGGGGCAAAGTGACCAACTTGTCGGGATGGTCACGGATCGGGACATCGTGTGCAAAGGTTTGGCACGTGACGGATTTGATGCCCGTCACACGACTGCAGGCGACGTGATGACGCAGGGCATCCATTGCTGCCGCGAAGATGACGACCTGGAAGCAGCCGTGAAGCACATGGAACAGATGCAGGTCCGCAGGCTGCCGGTGATCAATGGACAGAAAAGGATGGTCGGGATGCTGTCGCTGGGGGATATCGGCCAGTCGGCGAATTCCGGTCCGGTGTCCGAATTCGTCAGGAGCGTTTCTGCGCATCACTGAGACGCCGTGACTCTCCGCGTCTTCGATCTCACAGATGAGTGGACTCCGCTGATGCCCGATCACCGAAGTAACGCAATTCGCCTGCGCGTTTTAAGGCTTACCTTCAAGGCTGGCGAAGGGACCTTCGCCATACACGGCCTTGCCGCCAACCAGTGTCAGCAATGAGTGCAGCTCGCCGACTTTGTCTGCCGGTATGGTCATGTAATCGTCCGACAGAACCGCGAGATCGGCATATTTGCCCGGCTCCAGTGAACCGCGGTTGTCCTCATCGAAGGTGAACCAGGCGGCATTGATCGTATACATGCGCAGCGCCTCTTCGCGCGATGGCGATTCTTCCGGCCCGCGCATCGGCGTTCCGTCGATCATTTTGCCGTCCAGAAGCCAACGCAGCGAAACAAAGGGATTGAAGGGCGAGACCTGATCCGAATCCGTGCCGGCGGCGACATGCAGGCCCATTTTCAACGCTGTTTTGATCGGCGGGGTGCGCTTCGACGCTTCCGGCCCGAGCACCTTCATCACGATCGGGCCGGCATAAAGCAGCCGGTCCTGCACGGTCCATCCCATGTTCAGCGCCTTCATGCGGCTCAGCGTCTGCTCGGAAGCGTTTTCAATATGCGCGATCTGCCAGCGCAGTGGGGCAATGGGGATCTGTTTATTGATCGCCTCGAAGCAATCGAGAATCATTGCGGCAGCTTTGTCGCTCGCCGCATGCTGCTGCACATTCACGCCACGCTCTGCCGCCCATTTTGCGATGGCGCAGAAGTTTTCCCGGTCCTTGTCTGTCGGATTGAATGGGACGGCGACAGTCGATCCGTCATACATGCCCTGGGTGAGGGCCTCGCCGATGCCGCGAAAACGAAGCATGTCGTCGCCGAAATTCATCGGCGTGAATGCAGTCATGGCCTTGACGCTGTCGAGTTCATTCGGGAGGCCCTCGGTCCCGATATGGAAGCTGACGCGCAGCGTCATCTGGTGCTTCTGCCAGAGCGTCTGTACCGCGCGGTAATGCTCCGGCAGCATGCCGCCGCCGGGAAAATCATTGATTGCGGTCAGGCCGAGCCGGTTCATGTCACGAAAATAGAGTTTCGTTCCGGCGAGCTGCTGATCGAAGCCCGGTTGGGGAATCTTCGCGGTGAAAAAATTGAACGTGCGGTTCACGCCGGTGAAAACGCCGGTGAGATTGCCGTTTGCGTCCTTCTCGGCTTTGCCGCCCGGAATTTCACTCCCGGACGTCAGCTTCATGCGCTTGAGTCCGGCCGGTGTGATCCACGCAGTATTGTAAAGCCGCTGAACATAGACCGGCCGGCCGGGCGCGGCCGCGACCAGCTCTGCAATTGTGGGCCCACGCTTTTCCTGGAACTGCAGATCCGTCCATCCGCCTCCAACTTTGATCCATGCACCGGGCGGCAGCTTCTGTGTGGCGTCATGGATAACTCCGAGAGCTTTTGCCAGCGTCGGTATTCCGGCCCAACTCAGTTCGACCGAATGGGTGAGGCCGGCACGAAGCGCGTGAAGATGCGAATCCATCAAACCGGGAATAACCGTGCGGCCGCCCACATCGATGATGTGCGTTTGATTGTTTGCATCCCGGCGGATCTCTGCATCCGGTCCGGTGGCCAGTATCTTGCCGTCCTTGATGGCGATTGCCTGGACAATCGAGGAACGGCCGTCCAGCGTGACGATCTTCCCGTTGACCAGGATCGTGTCGGCGCCCGCCGACTGAGCATTCCCCGTTGCCGGGAATACGCATGAAGCCAACAGCGCAATCAGCGTCAATGTTCTGGTCATCGGTTTGCTTTCTAAAAGGTCTTTCAGAGTAGCCGGGAGACGTTACGGAATTTCTGGCATGTTTCCAAATCAACGCGTGTTGGTGCTGGCGATGCGGGAGTTTTGCACCGCACTGCGGCGAAGCAGGGGAGTATATATGGACCAGTCGTCACCAGGCGGCCTGACTGAGGCAGACGCGGAGCGGCGTTTCACACAGTATGGACCGAACGAGATTCCGCACCGGCGGCGCCATCCGGTGCTCATCCTTCTCGGCAAATTCTGGGGACCGATCCCATGGATGCTGGAAGCGGTGATTTTCCTCCAGGTCGCGCTGGGGAAAGGGGGAGAGGCGGCAATCATCGCCGCGCTGCTCGGCGTGAATGCGGTGATCAGCTTTGTGCAGGAGGGGCGCGCCAGCAAAGCGCTGGAGTTGCTGCGGCACCGGCTGACCGCTACCGCGCGTGTGCTCCGCGACGGGAGTTGGCGCTCTGTTGCCGCGACCAGCCTGGTTCCGGGCGACATTGTGCATCTGCGCATGGGCGATCTTTCGCCGGCCGACGTGAAAATCACCGACGGTGAGGTGCAGCTCGATCAGTCCGCATTGACCGGCGAATCCGTTGCAGTCGAAGCCGGCGCCGGAGCAATGGCCTACGGGGCAGCGGTGGTCAGGCGTGGCGAAGCGACGGGCGAGGTCACGGCGACGGGCTCGCGGACCTATTTCGGCAAGACGGCCGAACTGGTGCGGACCGCGCGCCCAACCAGCCACCTGTCAGTCACAATCTTCAAGATTGTCCGGGTGCTGATCGCCATCGATGCGGTGCTGATCATCGCCCTGCTGGTTTACGCCGCCTCGGCCGATCTGCCGCTCCGGGAAGTGCTGCCCTTTGCCCTGATCCTGCTGGTGGCCTCGGTTCCGGTGGCGCTCCCCGCGACCTTCACGCTCGCAACCGCGCTCGGCGCCGCCGAGCTGGCGCGATCCGGCGTGTTGTTGACCCGGCTCTCCGCGATCGAAGAGGCGGCGGGAATGGATATCCTCTGTACAGACAAAACCGGCACCCTGACGGAGAATCGGCTTGCTGTCGTGGGAATGCGGTCCCTCGACGGCGCGTCGGATGACGACGTGCTGCGATTTGCGGCTCTGGCCAGCGATCCGGCAACGCAAGATCCGATCGACCTTGCCATTCTGCAAGCGGCGAGCGCGCGCGGCTTGCTCAAGGATTCGCCGGTCCGGATCACGTTCCTACCGTTCGATCCAGCCAATCGCTATTCGCTCGGCGGCTACCGGGGGCCTGACGGCGAGTTCCGGGTTGTCAAAGGCGCTACGGAAGCTGTCTCTGCGCTGACCGGCGGGGCACCTGATGCATCAGATGTGATCGCCCGGTTTGCGGATTCCGGAGCGCGGGTCCTTGCCGTGGCGCATGGTGAGAGCCGCGCGAAGCTGCGCTTCACCGGCGTCGTTGCTCTTGAAGATCCGCCGCGCCCCGATGCCGCGGCGCTGGTGAAAGGCCTCAAGGATCTTGGAATAAAGGTGGTGATGGTGACCGGCGACAATGCCGTCACTGCCCGCGTTATTGCCGGGCGCACCGGAATAGATGGCCCGGTGGCGCCTGCCGGCGCGCTCGATCACATGGATAGTGAACACGCTCTCGATTGCGGCGTCTATGCCCGGGTTTTTCCGGAACACAAGATCAGGCTGATCCGGCTGCTTCAGAAGGCGGGCCATGTCGTCGGAATGACCGGTGACGGCGTGAACGACGCGCCGGCGCTGAAGCAGGCCGATGTCGGCATTGCCGTTTCCAGCGCCACCGATGTGGCCCGGGCTGCCGCCGGTGTCGCGCTCACAGTACCGGGCCTCGTGGACGCACTGACAGCGGTGAAGATCAGCCGGCGCATCTATCAACGCATGCTGACCTATACGATCAACAAGATCATGAAGACGCTGGAGATCGCGGTTTTCCTGACCATCGGTGTCCTCGTCACCCATGCCTTCGTGATCACGCCGCTTTTGATCGTGCTTCTGCTGTTCACGAATGATTTCGTCACAATGTCGATCGCAACCGACCATGTCGGCTTCTCGCCCCAGCCAGACCGGTGGAACGTCCGTACGCTGATGCTGATTGGCGGCATTCTGGCGGGACTGGTGCTGATCCTCTCTTTTGTGATCTACTTCATCGGCCGCGATGTGCTCGGGCTGAAACTGGGAGAGTTGCAGACTTTGGTCTTTGTCATGCTCGTCGCGACCGGGCAGGGGAACGTCTATCTGGTCCGGGAGCGCGGGCCCTTCTGGCGCTCCCGGCCCAGCCGCTGGCTGGTTGTGAGTTCAGTCGTCGATTTGGCGGCGGTGGCCACAATGGCCGTTCTTGGGATCCTGATGGCGCCGGTCAGCCTGACGCTGATCGTCCTGCTTCTGGCCGTGGTCGCCGCCTATCTTCTCGTGCTCGACCAATTCAAGGTTCAGATGTTTCGCCGTCTGGCCGTCAAATAATTTGGCGGCCAGTTGATCGCGCGCGGTATGAATCTATTCGTGCGTTATCTGTCCGGTAGGTTCATGGATGCCCGGCGAAACGATCCGGAATTCTTCCACCGTCGGGCCAATGCTCAATGACGGGTGACGAAAATCGTCCATCGTCTTTTTTTTGGCCGTATCGGCCGTTTTTTCGTCAGGCAATTTGCGCTTCTCGTTCATTGGAAACTCTCCCTTAAAGAAGTGCAAATTCAGTACTGCATCCGGCGGCAGGGCGCCTTGATTTGTATCAAGCCGATTGTTGGCTAGCGCCGGCCCTGTTTTTCCACTTTCCGTGGCGGTCTGCGTCAAACCGGCGCCGGCAAAATCGCCCATTGCGGTGTGCTTGCTGTCTGACGCATGAATGTGATCAAAGCAGCGCCCCGGCCCATCTTCCGTACGGCGATGCCGAGAAAGAATGAGTGCGCGATGCAGCAGAGGCTGATTCCCCAGCCGGGCACTGAGGCCGAATTGCGTGGCTGACATAACGATCTCCGTTCCACGGCGCCGGTCCTGGTTTGGGGACTTGTCGGTGCAGATTTTCATTGCGGTGCTGCTCGGAATCGCCGTCGGCGTCATCTGGCCGCAATTTGCCGGGCTGATGAAGCCGCTGGGCGATCTCTTCATCAAGCTGGTGCGAATGCTGGTGGCGCCGATCGTGTTCTGCACGGTGGTGCATGGCATTGCCAGCGTGCGCGAGGCGCGCAGCGTCGGCCGGGTCGCGGTGAAGGCGCTGGTCTATTTTCAGATCATGGCTGCGGCCGCGCTGGTGCTTGCGTTGGTGCTGGTCAACTGGTGGCAGCCGGGCGCCGGAATGCATGTCGATGCCGCATCCCTGCGCGACAACGGCGCGGCGGCTATCGCCGCATCGGCCAGTAAAGTCAGTTTTGCGGATTTTCTGCTCGGCATTGTGCCGAACACGTTTTTCGGCGCGTTCGCGGATGGCGATGTTTTGCCGGTGCTGTTCGTCTCGGTGCTGTTTGCATTTGCGCTGCTCGCGCTCGGACCCGCGGGAAGGCCTGTCGTCGAGGGGATTGATACACTGTCGCGGATTTTTTTCCGCATGATCGCCTATGTGATGGTTGTCGCGCCGATCGGCGCGTTTGGAGCGATCGGCTTTGCGGTCGGGAAGTTTGGTCCGTCATCGCTGATATCGCTCGGCCGGCTGGTTGCGCATTTCTATATCTGCTGCGCTTTGTTCATCGTGCTTGTGCTGTGGCCGGTCGCGGCCGCGTTTCGCATCAACTTCCCGCGGCTGATCCGCTACTTGAGCGCAGAACTATTGCTGGTCGTCGGGACCAGTTCGGGCGAATCGGTATTCCCTCGCATCAACACCAAGCTTCGCCAACTGGGCTGCGGCGAATCGGTCGTGTCGCTGGTGTTGCCCGCCGGCTATGCGTTCAATCACGACGGCAGTTGCCTGTATTACGCGACGGTCTCGATTTTTCTCGCGCAGGCGCTCGGCATCCACATGGCGATCATGCAACAGGTCGAATTGCTCGGCATCATGCTGATCACATCGATGGGCGGGGCAGGGGTGGCCGGTTCGGCGATCGTCATGCTGGCCACTACGCTATCTGCGACGGGTGCAATTCCCGTCACCGCAGTCGGGCTGATTCTCGGCGTTCATCGCCTGCTGTCGTCAGCCTTCGTCCCCGTCAACGTACTCGGCAACAGTGTCGCTACGCTGGTGGTCGCACGGATGGAAGGCGCACTTGATCGCCCGCGTCTTGAGACCGAGCTGATGAATGGACCGGAATCCGCGGCCGAAGCGTTGGCCTGAGCGGCACGGCCCAAGGCTGCCCGCTATCGGCCGCCGCGACGCGTGGTATATATTGGTCCTGGTGAGGGAGATAGCCATGTCCAGGATCGTGTCCGCCGGTGCAGCCGCAATTGCCGTTCTTGCCACCGGGACGGCGCTTGCGGCGGATGGCGAAAAAAAGATTCCGATTTTTGTCTACACGGACAAGACCGCCTGGCGGCTCGACCGGTCCTTGGGTCCCGACGATCTGCTGGCGCCACCCGGTGGCGGCCCCGGTCCGGTCACTTACGACCGGCGCTATCCTTATGTACCCAACGGGTCGGGGCGCCAATCCACCTATCGGGTGGCCGATCTGAGCAATCCCATCCTTCAGGATTGGCTGAAGCCATCGATGAAAAAGGCCAATGACGAAGTCATTGCCGGCAAGGTGCCGTTCCGCGCACGCGAACGCTGCTGGCCGGTCGGCGTCCCGGGCTTCGACGCCTATTCCCCGGCCGAGCCGTTTTACTTCCTGCAGCGCGCCAACGAGATCATTGTCATCAATCCGGGCGGGCCGGAGATCCGTCACATCTATCTCGATGTGCCGCATTCAAAGAATGTCAAACCATCCTGGTACGGAGAATCGGTCGGCCATTATGAGGGCGGCGATACGCTGGTGATCGACACCATCGGCCTGAACGACAAAACGTTCATCGACAATTACCGGACACCGCATACGACACAAATGCATGTCATCGAGCGCTGGAAGCTGGCGCCGGATGCCAAATGGATCGATGTGTCGGTGTTTGTCGAGGACCCGGGTGCGCTCACCACGCCCTACCGCGCGGTCCAGCGCTGGCTGCGCCAGGAAAATACGACTCTGCCGGTCACGCCCTGTGCAGAAAACAATAACGACCATTTCAACCAGGGCCTCGTGCCGCTTGCGGAGGCCAAAACGTCCGATTTCTGAAGCTGCCGATTGATCGGCACCAGACATCACGGGAGGTGCTGCATGGTCACGCCGCGTGCTCTTTGCCGGACAGGTGCAGCCTGCGGTCTCGCGTTGCTGGGCTTGCAGGCGCAAACCGCAACTGCGCCGATTCCCAATTTCGCATCCGACGATCACACCTCGTGGTATCCCGACCGTCCGGACGGCGACAATTACCTGCCGCCGGAAAGTGGCCCCG
>JAGWSK010000018.1 GCA_028869355.1 Alphaproteobacteria bacterium
AACGACAATCCGGATTCGCCGCGGGCCAGCATGAGCCGGTATGGTCCACCTGTCGAGTTGCGCGGCCGAAACAGATTGCCGGCGAGCAGGTCATGGATGGCGATTTCTGCTTCCTGCCGGGTTTCCGCAGAATGCGCATCGAAACCACCGGAAAACTCGATGGTCATGATCCGGTAGTTTGGGTTTTCCGGATTGCCGATGCGGACCTCCCACGACAGCACTACCGGGGGCAAAACATATTTTACTAGCTGCGGTTCAGGCGGATGGCAACCGAGTGCCGATGGGCATTGAGGCCCTCGGCCTCGGACAATGACAGAGCGGCCGGCGCAAGCGCGGCAAGCGCATCGGCATTGCAGGAAAGCACCGAACTGCGCTTGAGAAAATCGAATACCGACAGGCCGGAAGAAAACCGTGCCGTCCGCGACGTTGGAAGAACGTGATTGGATCCCGCGACATAATCGCCGATGGCCTCCGGCGTGTGGCGGCCAAGAAAGATCGCACCAGCATGCCGCACCTGTGCCAACAATGCGTCCGGATTTGCAGTGGCGATCTCCAGGTGTTCCGGCGCGATGCGGTTGATGAGTGGCGCCGCATCCGGAATTTTTGCGATGAGAATAATCGCGCCGTGATCCGCCCATGCACGCGCGGCGATTTCGCGGCGCGGCAATATGTTGAGCTGCCGTTCGGTCTCGCGCGCGACCGCATCGGCGAATGCGGCATCGTCGGTGATCAGAATGGACTGGGAGGAGGGATCGTGTTCGGCCTGCGACAACAGATCGGCGGCGATCCAGGCCGGATCATTGGCGCTGTCGGCGACCACGAGGATCTCCGAAGGCCCGGCGATTGAATCAATGCCGACCCTGCCAAAGACCAGGCGCTTGGCCGCCGCGACATAGGAGTTTCCGGGTCCCACGATCTTGTCGACCGGCGCGATCCGGGTGGTGCCGTATGCGAGCGCCGCAATCGCCTGCGCGCCGCCGACGCGGTAGATTTCGGTGACGCCGGCAATCTTCGCGGCGGTCAGCGTCAGTGGTGCGATCATGCCGGCCGAAGCAGGGGTCACCATCACCACCCGGCCCACACCAGCGACTTTGGCCGGAATCGCATTCATCAGCACCGAGCTGGGATAGCTCGCAGTACCGCCGGGGACATAGATGCCCGCGCTGTCGACAGGTGTCCAGCGCCAACCCAGCGCGACTCCAGCTTCGTCCGTAAACGAAACATTCGCGGGAATCTGGCGCTGGTGATACGCCTCGATGCGCCGAGCGGCAAAACGCAGCGCCTCGCGGACGTCGGTGCTGCAAGCCGCCTCGGCCGATGCGATGTCGTCATTCGCAACCCGCAGAGTCTCCGCCGTCAGGCTGGCGCCGTCGAAGCGACGCGACAAATCGATGAGCGCAGCGTCGCCGCGCTTGCGCACATCGTCTACGATCGTCGCCACCGCCTGCGCGACATCGGGCTCGGCTTCGCGCCGGGTCTCCACAAAGTCGGCGAATTCCTGCTCGAATCCGGCCGCCTGCGCGTTGAGCCTGCGCACCATCGTCAGGCTTCGAGATTGTGTGCGGGGCGCGCCACCGCCGGCCGGGGTTCGCTCAAATCGGTAAGGCAGGCGTCGATACATTCGACCGTGAGCCGGATCAGGCCACCGCCGCACAGCACGAGATCAATCGTACCGCCGCCCGACGGCGACGGGATGTAATGGATGGCCAGCAATCCGGCCAACGCATCCGGGTCATCCTGGCGGACGTCCCGCGACTGCGCTTTCAGAACGCCGTCAAAGTGCAGGCCGGATTCGACGCGCGAGCCCGGCGGGTGTTCTCCGTTATGTTCCCAGCAAAAGCGGCTCATAACCACCGCAAACCGCCGCCGGCGCGGCAGATACGCCACGTCGCCAACGCGCATCACAGCATCCTGCAAATGAGCGGAGATGATCTTCAAATCCTCCTCGTCTTGCGCGAGGAGCTTCAGCCCACTCATTCCTTCAACCGTTCTATGTCCGCTCCGCAGGCTTTGAGCTTTTGTTCAATGCGCTCGAAGCCACGGTCGAGATGATAGACGCGATTGACCACGGTTTCGCCCTCGGCAGCAAGTCCGGCGAGGACCAGGCTGACCGAAGCGCGCAGATCGGTGGCCATAACCGGAGCGCCCTTGAGCTTGCGCGCACCGGTGACGATTGCGGTATCCCCTTCAACACGGATTTCCGCGCCCATGCGCAACAATTCGGGGACATGCATGAAGCGGTTTTCGAAAATCGTCTCGCGAATATGCGATTCTCCGTCCGCTGTCGCCATCAGCGCCATGTACTGGGCTTGCAAGTCGGTCGGAAAACCGGGAAACGGCTCGGTCGTCGCATCGGTCGCCCGCATGCTGTGACCGTTACGAACCACGGTGACGCCGAAGGCCGTCGAATCGATCTCTGCTCCGGCATTGCGCAGCAGCGGCACAAGTGCGCCGATCAGCGGCAGGCTGGTATTTGTCAGTTCGATTTCGCCACCGGAGATCGCTGCCGCAATGGCATAGGTCCCGGTTTCAATGCGATCCGGGAGGACGGCGTGCTGGCCGCCATGTAACTCCTTCACGCCTTCGACGACCAAAGTGGAGCTGTCGATACCGCTGATTTTCGCTCCCATGGTGACGAGACAGCGGGCCAGATCACCGATTTCCGGCTCGCGGGCCGCGTTCTTGAGGACCGATTCGCCATGCGCGAGCGACGCCGCCATGAGCAGATTTTCCGTCGCTCCCACCGAGACGGTCGGAAATTCATATGCGGCGCCCTTGAGGCCATTCGGGGCTCTCGCAAAGACATAGCCGCCGGTCAATTCGATTTCCGCGCCCATGGCCTCAAGGCCTTTGAGGTGCAGATCGACCGGACGGGCCCCGATCGCGCAGCCGCCAGGCAGCGACACCATGGCTTCGCGATTGCGTGCCACCAGCGGACCGAGCACGAGAAAGCTCGCGCGCATTTTGCGCACGGCGTCATAGGTTGCGAGGCTCTGGGACCGCCGGGGCGACTGTAACTTCAAGACTCCGCCGACGTGGTCAGACCCGCTCATCTGCCACGCCACGGCAACGCCAAGCTGGCGCAAGACGTCGGCCATGTACACGACATCGGCGAGATTGGGCACGTTCGAGAGGGTCAGCGCGCCCTCGCTCAATAAAGCGGCTGCCATCAGCGGAAGCGCGGCATTTTTGGCGCCACTGATCGGGATTTCGCCCTTCAGCCGCCGGCCACCGGTTACACGAATACGGTCCATAAAATTTCCTGCCTCTCACCCGCTGGTTGAAATACCCCCAAAACCGTCTTCATCTAATTACGCTTTGAGGCAGTTTTCGGACTATCCGGCGGCGATGGGCTCAGGCCCTTTTGTGTTCCCGTGCCGGAGCCAGGGCTCGGTGCGTCCGGTAAAGGCGGAGCGTTCGCATGGCAGGTTTCGGCCCCCGGACTGGCCTTTCGCCGCTTGAGGTTCTGCTTCAGCGCCTGGGCGAGTCGTGCTTTGCGGTCGCGGGCTTTGTCGGCCACGGCTGTCCTGCTCCAATCCTCTTTCGTCGTTTTCGGGCATGGTCTATAGCAGCGGTCCGCTCGAATTTTAGCGGTTCAAGCTCTGTTGCCGCAGTAGCGTAGTGGTAGCGCAACCCCTTGGTAAGGGGTAGGTCGACAGTTCAATTCTGTCCTGCGGCACCAGCCTTCCCCCGGATCGCGCTTCCCCCGGATAGCGTTACGCGCTTCCGGGGTTTCGGCGTCTGGGGCTTCGCCGCGTCGCCGCCCCCGGCTTGGTTCTGGCCCGCGGCACGCGAATTCAAGCGTGCACACCAAATCGAGATCAGCGGTCCCTGTGGGCCGTAAATCGGGTCAGAATCGGTCGCGCCTTTACAGCGCGTAACGGAACGAGAGCGCGACGTAATCGAGATAATTATGGAAATTGCCAGTCAGCACGATCGCATGGGTCAAAGGATCGATGGAGTTCGCGCTGCCGGTCACCGTCGCTGGACCGGTGCCAAAATAATGGGCATAGCCGAAATCAACAACCGCGCCCGGCGCGACCGTATAGCCCGCGCCGACTCCCAGCATCAGGCGATCAGCGTCCGGGACGTTAACAGTTCTGAATTTATCGGTCACCGGCGATTGATCCCATCCGAATCCGCCGCGAAGAGCCAACTGATCGGTCCAGTGATAGATTGCGCCGGCGCTGAGCATCCAGCTGTTGCGATAAAACTCCTGCTCGGTGAGCGGGGCATTTTGGCTGGTTACCGACACCTGTTTGAAGCTACCCCACATGTCGTATTCAAGTTCGAATGCACCTGTCCATTGCGGTGTCCAGTCATGGGTCAAGCTTGCAGCCGCCTCGGCCGGAAGATTGAGGCCGGTCGCCGTCGCCGCGCCACTCGGCAGACCGAGGACATTGGCTGAATTAAAATCCAGACTGCCGGTGAGTTTGTGGTCGATCCCCGATCGATACGTGAAGCCCAGCCTCGTCGTCATATTCGGTTCAAGCAGAAGACCAGCATTGTAGCCGACACCCCAACCATGACTGTTCAACAGAAAAACCGAATCAGGCAGCGGCCTCTGCGCAATCAGGAATTGGGGGACGGCAACCGACTGCTCAATTTTCAGCCACTGCGCAGACACGCCAGCGCCGATGGACACCTTGTCGTTAATACGCCACGCAACATTGGGGTTAATGTCGGCAGAAAGTGCCACTTGCTTGATGCCCTGGTAGCGGCCAACAAAATCGGGCTTGAAGTTGGTTGTGTTGCCGAACGGCGCTGTGACAGCGAGGCCAAACCGCAGGTTGTCGGCGAGATTCAATACGGCATAGAAATCAGGAATGCCCGTAATCTGGCCGGCTTGGCCGCCTTGCGTTCCGGTGATCGGAATTGTGCCCGCTGCCGTTGCTGAACCGGAAAAATGAACCGACGGGAAAACCACCGCCGCACCCAGCTCCACTTCCGGTGCTGCCAGATGCATCATGCCCGCTGGGTTATTGAACACTGTCGCGGCCTCATCGGCGCGCGACGCCTCGCCCGCATATACCATGCCAACATTTTCGGCACTGTTCTCGCGAACCATAAAACCCGCGGCCCGGGCTTCACGGGCCACGAATGGAACGAGCGCCAGCGTCAGCGCCGCTCCCGTCGCAAATCGCATGAAAAGTTCCCCTTCTTCGGCCGCGGAGCTACAGCCTCGCGGATTCGCTACAAATGCATGATGTGGTTAACGCCAGAATAATGCCAGCCGGAAATTCGAGAAACCTGGCGGCGCCAGGGTGGCTGAACACACGCTGCGTGCCAGGCGTTTGATAGCGCCACAACGATCTATTAACCTGCCATCCTTAAAGTGGGATTAGAATCTTATGAAAATTGGGGGCACGGGCAATTCTGCCATGCTGCAAGAACGCTTCCTTCGCGCGATTGACTGGTTCATCCCCCCGCAGGCACGGACCGATGCAGCCATGTTGGGCCGCGCCCGGATCTTTGTCTTCAGCCACATTTTTGGTCCGGCGCTCGGGCAAGCGATCAGCGTCTACCTTTACATCAGCGACAAAACACGCGGTTTCCAGTTTTGGGTGATCGCCATCTCGATCACACTGTTCTGGATACTTCCATTTGGAATGAAGCTGATCGGCCGCTTGCAGCCACTGGCCTGGTTTTCGGTTGAAAACCTGACCTTCGTGACCCTCTTCGGATCATATTATTATGGCGGAGTCAGTTCACCATTCCTGCCCTGGCTGTTGATCGCCCTGCTGCTGGGCTTTTTCTACATTGGCCAACGCCCGTTCACGGTGCTGGGAATTTTCTGCGCCAATGTCGGGGGGTTTTTCATTGCCTACCTGGTGAAAGGGTCATTTCCCCAGCACATCTCCCTGGAAGGCCTGTCGGGCGTCGGCATTGTTTCGGTGACCACGGCGACGATCTACATGGCGATGATGGCGTTGTATTACGCCGATGTCGTCGCGTCGCAATCCGGCCGGCAACAGGAAGCGGCACGCCATCGCGCCACTGCCGAGCGGCTTCGAAAGGCGATGGAGGAAGCCGAACGCTCCAACCGGCAGAAATCCGTGTTCCTCGCCAAAATGAGCCACCAGTTGCGCACGCCACTCAATGCGGTGATTGGCTACAGTGAAATTCTGCTCGAGGATGCGAGGGAGAATGAAGACGAGCAGATCGCGGATCTGCAGCGCATCAACAGCGCGGGCAAGCATCTGCTGTCGCTGGTGACCGATGTGCTCGACATGTCGAAGATCGAATCGAACAAGACCGATCTCACGATCCAGCCGTTCCATTTGAATGACTTCATCGATGACGTAATGTCGACCGGCCGCAGCCTGGTCACTTCCAACGGCAATGAATTTATTGTCGATCGCGAGCCGGGCCTCGGCATCGTGATTTCCGATGAGACCCGGCTGCGCCAGGCGGTGCTCAACCTGCTGAGCAATGCCGGCAAATTCACCAAGAATGGACGGGTGACGCTTTCGGCCTCGCGTCAAACCGAACGGGGCGAAGACTGGATCCGGCTTTCGGTCAGCGACACCGGGATCGGCATTATGCAGGACAATCTTCGGAAGCTGTTCAAGGATTTCAACCAGGCCGACGCATCCACCGCGAGCAAATACGGCGGCACCGGATTGGGCCTCGCTCTCAGCCGGCATCTCTGCCGCATGATGGGTGGCAACATCGATGTGCAAAGCGAGTTCGGCCGCGGATCGCGGTTTACCATACGGATTCCAGCCTATCTGGAGCAGCACCGCATAGCATCGGTCGCATCCGGTTCCGCCGCGATCCCGGAACGAGATGCAGGACAGAGCTATGCCGCCTGAGGATCAATCCGTTCGGGTGCTGATCGCCGGGCTGGAAAGCCCGCGCGCGCACGCACTGGTCAGTGCTCTTTCCGCCCGCGGCTTTGATTGCGTCAGGCTCGGTCGCGGCGAAGAAACGAAAGACGCACTGCGCGATATTCACGCCCGTGCCGCGATATTGGGCGCCAGCACCTTCGTGGCATTGAAACGAAGGAACGCGGAAATCGGCTTTCCCTGCATCGTGCTCGGCGAAGCTGCATCGGCCGGGATCGCCATCCAGTCATTCCGGCTCGGCGCGTACAATTTTTTTGAGGACCATGAGCCGCTCGAGGCCATCGTCCAGTCTGTCGAAAATGCGAGCGCCGCAGCTCACTGGAACACGCCCGGCGATTACCTCGCGCTGCTGAGGGCCAAGCAGGCCGCGGAAGAGGCAAGCCGCGCCAAATCCGAATTTTTGGCTGCCATGAATCACGAACTCCGAACCCCACTGAATGCCGTTATCGGTTTTTCCGAGCTCATGTCGAAGCAGACCTTTGGGCCTCTGGGGCACCCCAACTACAAAACCTATATCGAAGATATTGAAACCAGCGGCCGTCACCTGCTCGACATCATCAATGAGATTCTCGACTTCTCAAAGCTCGAGGCCGGGGGGTTCGCCTTGAGCGAAACCTATGTCGATGTGCAGCAGGTCGCGCAGGGGGTCATCCGTCTGGTCGGCGTACGCGCACGAGCAGCAGGATTGCACATCCAGAATGACGTCCCTCAGGATCTGCCCCTGCTGTGGTGTGATGAACGTAAGTTGCGCCAGATGCTGCTCAATCTCGTCGGCAATGCGATCAAATTCACCCAAACCGGCGGCGCTATTGCCGTCTCGGCCCGGTGCAGCCGTGATGAATACATTGTGGCCGTGTCCGATACCGGGATCGGAATTCCCGAATCCGAGTTGGATCGCGTCGTGCAGCCCTTTGTTCAGGTGGACAATCCGTTTACCCGGCAGCACGGGGGCGCCGGACTGGGTCTGGCGCTGGTCAACGCGATGATGGAAAAACATGGCGGCAGCTTGCGGCTGGAAAGCACCCAGGGCAGCGGCACAAAAGTGCAACTTGCCTTTCCCCGGGAAAGGATCGGGGCGAGCCCGACCGGCCCGAACGCAACGAAGGTAGCCGTATGACTGGTGCCATTCCCCCCGCACTGACGCGCGCCACAAACTGGCTAATGGTCCTTCCGACCCGGATTTATCCAGTTCTGGACTGGTTCATTCCGGCCAATATCAGGCGCGACAACGCAGCCCATCAACGGGCGCGCATGTTCCTCATCAGCCATGTCTTCGGCCCGTTCCTCGGCAATACAATCACGGTTTATCTCTATCTTCTCGATCCCAATCCGGGCATTGGGGTCCATGTCATTGCAGCATCGATCACGGCATTCTGGTTGTTCCCATTCCTTCTGCGCCTGACCGGCTGGTACAATCTGCTGGCGGTGCTTTCGATCCAGAACCTCACATTCGTCGTGGTATGGGGCTGTTACCATTATGGCGGTGTGAGTTCTCCGTTCCTGCCATGGATTCCGGCCATTCCCCTGCTCGCGTTCTTTTATCTCGGCTCGGGGACGTGGCAGCGCGTGCTGGTGTTGGGACAGCTTGGAATCAATCTCTTCATCATTTACGCGATTTATGCGCAGGGAGTCAGTTTTCCGGTGCACGTCCCCTACCCCGGCGCAAATCTCGATCTTGAGCTGCAGAAGCTGTCCGGCATCGGAATCATCTCAACGGTTTGCGCAGCCATTTATGTTTCGATGATGGCACTCTACTACGCCAACATCGTTGCCTCGCAGTCGGAACTGGAGCGCGAGGTCGTGCTGCACTTGAGTACTGCCCGGCAATTGCAGGCGGCCAAGATCGAGGCCGATCGCGCCAACCAGGCAAAATCCGAATTCCTCGCCAAGATGAGCCACGAATTGCGCACGCCTTTGAATGCGGTCATCGGCTACAGCGAGATGCTGCTCGAGGATGCGAAGGCCAAAGGGCGCGATTCCCAGCGCGACGATATTGCCCGCATCCACAGCGCCGGAAAGCATCTGTTATCGCTGGTCAGCGATGTCCTCGACCTGTCCAAAATCGAGGCCGGCAAAATGGAAGTTTATCCGGAACGGGTTGAGCTTGCCGACTTCCTGAAAGATGTGGCTGCCGGATTGGAAGCGGCGGTCAGCGCCAACGGCAACCGGCTGGAGCTCGCCTTCCCGCCGCGCCTCGGGGTGGTCGAAACCGATACCGCCAAACTGCGGCAGGCTCTCGCAAGCCTGCTCAACAACGCCGGCAAATTCACCCGCAACGGCGTGGTCACCCTCGGCGGAACCATTCGCGACGGCTGGATGGAGCTTTCGGTTCGCGACACGGGAATGGGGATCAGCCCGGAAAAGGTGGTCAATCTGTTCCAGAACTTTGGTGAAATGCCGGGTGCAACCGCGAGCAAATATGGCGGAACAGGCTTGGGACTGCCGTTAAGCCAAAAGCTGTGCAACTTGCTGGGCGGCGATATCGGCGTCGAAAGTACGATTGGCAAAGGCGCGCGATTCACCATCCGTGTGCCCACCAAGTGCAGACAGAACGACCTGCCGCAGCCTGCTCCGGTAAATTTCCCGGTACGGTCGCCCGCCGACAGCGCGTCCCCCAAGGTCTTGCTGATCGACGATGACCCCGCCGCCCTTGACCTCGTGCAGCGCATGATTGCCAAGGAGGGCTACGTCCCAATTCGCGCGCAAGGCGCGCGTGAGGGTCTGACACTGGCCTGGAATGATCGTCCCGCTGCCATCGTCCTGGATGTCGAAATGCCCGGGCTGTCGGGATGGGACGTACTTCTCACACTCAAGGCCGACGACGAACTCAGAGACTGCCCGGTCATCCTGGTGACATCGAACGATGATGTTCACAAGAGCCGGTTATTGGGCGCTTCCGCCCATCTCGTGAAACCGCTGGACCGCGAGGCCCTGCTCTTCCTCCTTAAGCAGTTTTGTCCCATTGCTGGTGCTGCCGCTAAAGAACAGCCGGTGGCGCTCGCGTCGTAAAGGGAGATCCACAAAATGGCGAGAATCCTGCTGGTGGAAGATAATGAATTCAACCGCGACATGCTGGGACGGCGTCTTCAGCGCAGTGGGTTTACCGTAAGTTTCGCCGTCGACGGTCCTCAGGGTGTTGCCCTGACGGAATCGGAAATGCCGGACCTTGTGCTGATGGATATCGCGCTGGGCGAAATGGACGGATGGGAAGCAACCCGGCTGATCAAGGCGAATCCGAAGACTTCAAAAATTCCGGTTATCGCCCTGACCGCCCATGCGCTCGCCGCCGACCGTGAAACCAGCGTCCAAGCCGGCTGCGCGGAATACGATACCAAACCGGTCGACATGCCCCGGCTGCTGGAAAAAATCCGCCGCTGTCTCGGTCAGGCGCAAAGCGGCCCCCCGGCCGCCTGATCTACTTCACGTCCTGGCTTCAGCCTCCAGCTCTGCGAGCAGACGGCGCAGCGTCTTGAGGTCGATCGGCTTGGAAAGATTGCCCGCAATATTCAGACCTTTCGCCGACGCGAGCCGGCCGGCGGAGCGGCGCAGCCATTCATCATGACCGCTGATGATGACGATGCGCCCACCAAATCCCTGTTGCTCCAGAAGCGAGAAAACGCCGAGCCCATCCTCTTCCGGCATGCAGAGATCAAGAGTGAGAATATCCGGTTGCCATGAACCGAGCGTAGCGCGCAATTCAACGGGACTTGCGGCCGTGCGCGAATCATAGCCGAGTTTTGCAGCGACTCGCGCGATGAGTTCGGCGGAATCGGCGTGATCGTCTATCGCAAGCAATCGCGCCCTGCGCCGCAGCTGATCCATGTTACTCTCCGCATGCGCGCCTGGGTAGCAGTTCAACATCCGCCAGCGACGAAACACAAGGGCTGGTGCCGGAACTTTCGCTTAATGCCAGCCGCAACGCCGACACAAGCCGGTCGATATTGTCCCGTGTGTGCTTTGCCATCACCTGCAGGCGAAACAGCGCACTGCCGCGGGCGACCGCGGGATATTCAACCAGATTGACAATCGCGCCCAATGCGCCGAGGCGTTGGCTGACGATCCGGGCAAAGCCTTCATCATCGATCTTGATCGAAACGATCGCCGAGGGGTCACCCAGCACTTCCAGTCCCTCACTGGCCAATGCGCCGCGTAAGTAAAGACTGTTGCGCATGAGCTCGGCCCTTAGGTTCCCGCCTTCCTCCGAACTCACGATTTCGAATGCCTTGAGAACCGTGGCGCTTTGGACGGGGGAGAGCGCGTTTGAAAAGGTCCCGGAACTTCCGAAATATCGCAGATATTCGCGTACCGCGGCCGAATTGCAGGCGACAAAACCGCCATTGGAAGCGAATGTCTTTGAGAAGCTTCCCATCACCAGATCGACTTTGCCGGTCATTTTTTGGCGGCCGATCTGGCCACGGCCATCGTCGCCGAGATTGCCCAGATCATGTGCGACATCAACCATCAGTCTCGCGCCGAATTCGCGGCAAAGTTCCTGCATCGCCCGAATATCAGGCGTGTCCGAATGCATCGAAAAGAGACTTTCAGTGATCACGAGAATCGCATTCCGGGTGTCATGGGCGCGAATGTGATGGAGCAGGCGGCGTACCGACGGCAGGCTCAGGTGGCGGTGCAAATGCACGTTCGGCGTCGCGGCCAGCGCGCCATCCTGCAGACAATTGTGCGCCAGCGCATCGATCACGACATGATCCTCGGCGCGGACCAAACCGCGAATGACGCCATATCCGGCCGCCCAGCCAGTCGGATAAAGCAATGTATGTTCAAGCTGGAGGAAGTCCGAGATCGCCTGCTCGAGAATCAGCGAATATTTCGTATTGCCGAGGAACGCACCTGATCCCGCGCTGTGCACCCCGAACTCGTCGATGGCTGCCCGGGCGGCGGCCTTGATCGCGGGATTCGAGGAAAGATTCAGGTAGTCCTGGGATGCAAAATTGACGCCGCAAATCGGCCTGCCTGCATCATCCTTAACCCGACATAGCGGTTGTGGCGCGGTATCGGTCGAACGCGAATAGGGCCAGAATCCGTTCTGCCGCCGCATGTCCTGCCATTCAAAGAATGGATTTACCCTGGCAAACAGGTCGGTCCCCTTGGGATCACGGTATTCCCGGAGACTTCCGGACAGCGGATCAACCGCCGCGCTCCTGGAACTCAAGTCTCCCATTTGCCACCTTCTCTGCGGCTTCGGCGAGCCAAAGGCACCCGCTTCGGATGCTGGAACCCGAAAATACGACAGAAAGGTGAATAAAATCCAAAGACATGTCCCGGCAAGGACCGGTTGCTCCGGTTCCATCAGTGAAAGATTTCACTGGCGCGGCAATAGCATAAGGATTCCCGGGCTGCGGCCGGCGGATTAACGATTGGCCGCTTTGGCCGTAATCCACCTATTTTCAGGGCACCAGCTAGTCACTCGCCGTAACCGCCCCGTTTTGCGCCCTACTCACGATCGCCAGCGGATTGGGATTAACCGGCGTTCCAAGGAGAGGCTGCAGCTGCGGGGCCAGAGCCTTCAAGAGCTGTACGGTCAGCGCGCTGGTGAAGTGATACCGGCCGGACTGCTTGCCGCGGACGAATGCGGTCACCGTGCCGTAGAACCGGTCACCAAGGTGGAACACGAAGGTCGCCGTACGGTCCTTGGGCTCGGAACTGATGAGACGAGCGCCGGCGCCGAAATGTTCATAATTGTTGTCGCTGGTGCCGGTCTTGCCTCCAACGTCGAGCGGCGTGTAATCGGCGTTGAAATAGGTGCCCCTCAGCCGTGACGCTGTGCCGTCCTGGACGACTGCCCCAAGTGCCTTGCGCACAACAGCAATGAGTTCGGGCGGATAAAGCCGCTGGCCCTGGCTGGGTGCAAATCCCAGGTCGCTTTCATAGGGTGTGCCGCCGGCCAGTTGCAGCTGCTCGATATTGGTCGTTGGCCGGCGATAGCCATTATTGACGATAATTCCCATGAGCGTCGCCAACGCATCCGGCCGGTCACCCGAGCTGCCGATCGCGGTGGCAAGCGATGGCACGAGTTTGTCGAATGGCCAGCCCTGCTTTTTCCACTCGGGCAGCAGGTCGTTGAACGCGTCCTCCTCGGTAATGATCCGAATACGGACATTCTGCTGGTGCTCGCGCCTGCTGTTGAACAGCCAGCCATAGGCTTCCTGACGCTTGTCGCCGCTGGCATCAATGATCTCGGCCCGAGTGGCATCCGGATGAGCGACCAGATAGGCGCCGAGCCACAGTTCCAGCGGGTGGATATGGGCAATATAGCCGCGGTCGGCCAACGACATCTTGTCCGGGCCATAGCTTTCATACAAGTCGAGAATCTTTTTCTCGTCTGCGGGCGCGTGATGTGCGGCGAGGAACTGGCGCAATTGCTGAATCGAGGCATCGGGCTCGAGTGAGCGGAAGATCACCGCAAGATGCAGCGCGGAAACGCCCGCCTTCTGCAGCATGAAAGCGATGATCTGCTGCGTGTTCTTGCCCTTCAGATCCTTGTAGAAACGGTTGAGAAAGGCGGTACCTTCCTGGTCCGCAAAGCGCCTCAGGTAATCCTCGCGCTGACCGGGATCAGGCGATTGCACCACGCCACCACCATGCGCGGCGCGCTCGTCCATGTAGTAGGTGGTGATGTCCCGCATCAGCCGGATGAAGGCAAGATTCACCGAGTGGGCGAATGCGTCCTGGACCGTCCAGACCTTATAGTCTTCCGAACTTTCGAAATTGTGGAAAAACTGGAGTCCGCTGCCGGTGAAGAAGCCCTCGCCGGTGTCGCCGGAGTAATGGCGCTGCATCGCCTCTGCCATCAGTCCCTTTAGACCATCCCTGCGGTTTGTCTGAAGATATCCGATCACGAACTGGCTTAAGGGATCGTGGGCACTGCTCGCAGCCTTGCGCAATTGCGCCGGCGAGTCATTGAGATGCTGCTGGTAGATGTGATCGAGGATATCGAGATAAGCGACCAGCGTACGCAGCTTTGAGGTCGATCCGAGTATCAGTTTCGAGCTGCTGTTGATGTCGAACGGCTCATCCAGCGTATCGGCATGCACGCGCAAAATGTTGCGATCGGCTTCGCGCTCGTAAACCACCACGCTGTAGTTCAGCTGTGAAACATCATCGGAAGGGCTGAGCAGCTGGAAGCCCACCATTCCAAGCGCATTGACCTGCCCAGGACTTTTCAGGCTGCGCAGGACACGGCTGACATTCTGCTGCACCGGCGCATCGATTGTGGTGGTGGCGTCGAGATCGAGCCGGTCGAGGGCATACAGATTCTGGGCATTGAGCGCCGTCAACAGCTCGGTGCGAATGGAATTGCTGGCTTTCTGGCCGACATAGTTGATGGGCGCCGGCGCCGGCGCTTTGGCACGGTACTGAAGCCTGGTGTTGAGCGCCGCGTCACGGAATTCGGGACTGATCACGCCAGCCCTTCCCAACAGCCTCAGATTGGTATCGGTGGTCGCTTCAAGATCATCGTGATTCTGCAACAGATAATAAGCGGGCCGGCGTTCCGCGATCATCAGGCTGAGCACCTGCTTGTAGATCGCCGCCTTCTGCGCAAGATTCGATGAGCTGTCGGGCTCGGAGAGAATCCGGTTTGCTGTGACAAAATCGGTGCCGAACCAGACCTTCAGTCCGTCGGCAATGCCGATGACTTCGCCATAACCGGGGCGCGAGCTCAAAGGCGTCGTATTGACATAGTTGGTGACGATGCGCTTGCGTGCGACGAGCGTGTTCGGGCCGTTCATATAGGCGCGCGTGGTCGCCGCGCTCATCTGCAACAGCTTGTCGAACACGCCTTGCGTCCGGCCTTCGGGCTCGTGTTCGTATTTTTCGATTTGCGTCGCGAGCGTGCTGCCGCCGCCCGACTGCGGATGGCGGGTGATCATACCCTCGATTTGGCCGCCCGCCGCATGCAGGAAGCGCTGCCACTCCACCGCCGGATTCTGGAACGGATGGGTTGGTTCGAGCAGCGTATGGTTTTCGATGAACAGCAGGGTTGCCACTATGAGCGACGGAATCCGATCGAAATTGGTATAGTATTGCTCCGGATAGCTCGCCGCGTAGAGCAGTTTGCCTTTGCGGTCCCGCAATTGCAGACCGGCTGTCGGCTTCTCAGGATAGAGCGCATAGCCATGGCGGGCGGCAAAACGGTTGAGCGCGGGCGACATGTCCGCCTGCTTGGTGATCGCAAATCCGCGCTGCTTCAGCGCGTCGATATATTGCGGAATATCGTTGTAGCCGAGCCGCGCGTCATAGGGCCCCCCGACCGGGTAACGGATGCTTGAGCTGGGGCCATTCCCAACGTGGTAGGACATCTCCCCGGCCCAGCGCGTAAAGAGCATCGACTGCAACAGCGAGGTTTGCGTTTCGAACCACGCCGCACCCGCGAGCAGGACGATGAAAACGAATAGGATCAGCCATTTCAGTCCTGACCGGTGCCTGGCCGGCGGAGCACGATCGTTTGCGAGAATGCGGCCCGCCACCGTGTTACCCCTTTTTGTTAGCCGATATTAGCAGCGGCGTATGAACGGCTGCTAAACGGCTCGCGAATTCGCAAAGTTCCGTGGTCCAAAATAATTGACGCGGCAACTCTTTGACCCACAAGCCCGCAGTCATGCCTGAACACACTCCCCACCCGGCAAGGCACGGCTGTCGTCAATTTCGCGGCCCATGAATGATACCATGGTTGCAATGACTTCACGGCAAATTTGCGGCGCCCGACGTATTGCGGCGGCAGGGCGTGCTCGAGAAATTGTCGCAGGATCAGATCGTTGTCCGCCGCTCTCCCGCCGTGTCCGGATCCATTCATGCGGGTCGCAAAACGGCTCCGGAATTATATAATCACCGTGCCGGACCGGCAGGAAATTGGCGGGAAAACGCTCTTTCGAAAGGGGACACCGGATGGCCGCGACTCTGTTCAGCCTTAATGCATTAACGGTTCAGCCGCTGATCGCGCTGATCTTTGGCATTCTGATTTTGCTGATACCCCGGCTGCTGAATCTTTTGGTGGCGATCTATTTGATCATTATCGGCGTGGCCGGTCTTTGGCCTAACGTTTTCCACTAAAGCGTTTTCCGCCCAAGTTTTGGGACTCCAGAAATCACAAAACGCCTAGCCGCCTTTGTTGACGGCGGCAATAACTGTCGCCGCAGTGAGCAGTTGCGGCAACACGACCGGGGTTGCCGCACGCGGCGGATAATACAGATAAAGCGGCACGCCCGACCGGCTATGGCTTGCCAGCAAGCCGGTGATTGAAGGATCCTGATTGGTCCAGTCTGCCTTGAGCGCTGCCACTTTGTGGTCGGCGAAAACCTTGGCCAGGTCCGCTCCTGACAAGGCGAACCGCTCGTTGATAAGACACGTGATACACCAGGCCGCGGTCGCATTGACGAACACCGGCCGGCCCGACTGCTGCAGCTCCGCCAATTTGGCCATGGTGAACGGTTCATAGGCCAGTTGCCCCGGCGTTTTGTCATTTGCAGGGGCCTGCGCGCTGGAAATTCCCACGACAGCAAAGATTGCCCCCGCAAGCGCCAGCCCGGCAACAGCCCGGCGAAACCACACCCACCTCTCCGCCGCCATATCCTCGCTCAACAGCCATAGCCCGAAGGCCAGCGAGAGCGCTGCGGCGAGCAGTGCCAGAATTCCTTGCGGACCAGCCTGTAGGCTCAACACCCAGGCAAGCCAAACGGCCGCGCCATACATTGGAAAAGCCAATACCCGGCGCAGGACGAGCATCCAGGGGCCAGGCCGGGGAATTCCGCGCAGCAGCGCCGGCGCAAATGCAAGGGTGACGAACGGGGCCGCAAAGCCTGCGCCCAGAGCGGCAAAAATTGCCAGAGCCGAGGCTGTGTCGGCGGTCAGCGCATATCCCGTGGCGGCCCCCATAAATGGCGCCGTGCATGGTGCCGCTACAAGGACGGCAAGCACTCCGGTAAAGAAACTTCCGATCGCGCCGCGCCGGGACGCAAGCGCATTCCCGGGATTGGTGGCGATTCGAATCGCATAAACACCGGAAAGATTAAGCCCGAGAACGAACATCAGAAGCGCGAGAACGGCGACAAATACCGGCTGCTGCAGTTGAAAACCCCAGCCGAGCGCATCACCGGCCGAGCGCAAAGCGAGCAATGCGCCGGCGAGTAAGACAAAGCTCAGAACCACGCCCGCGCCATAGGCAAGCCCTTGTTGTCTGGCCTCGCGTGGATGATCCGGTTTGGCTGCGAGCGCCAGCGCCTTCATGGAAAGCACCGGAAACACGCACGGCATCAGATTGAGGATGAGACCGCCGAGAACCGCCGACAACAGCGCAAAAGCGAGTGAAAACCCGTCCGATGCTGCAGCAATGGGAGTTGCGGCTGCGACCGGCCCGGGCTGCGCTTGCAATTCATAAGACGAGGTCGAACCCGAGGCACTGGTGAGAACGAGCAGCCCCGAAATCTCGTGCACAGTCTGCCGCTTCGCCGCTGATGCCAGTTTGTTTCCGGGAGCCGATTCCAGCACGATTCCGCTGTCATTCGATTCCAGCCGCTGCGGCGCGGCTGCTTCGACGATGCCGTCATCATAGGGATAAAACACCGCCCCGCGCGGCAGCTCCTGCGCGGCCGATGGATGCTCAATGAGCAGCGCAAAATGTTTGTCCGCGGCGTCATAGCGCGCCGTCCATGGCGATTTTTGCGGCAGATGCGCGCGCGTCGAGGCAAACAGGGAAACCGCCGAACTGTCGGCAGGCGGTTCATGCGCCATGACCGGCAGATTAAGTGAAAGATGCTTGCCCTCGGGAACGCAAACATCACTGCAAACGAGCCAGTTCACATCGGCGGAGATGACCGCCGTGCTACCAGGCTGTGCATCGCGTGGTACGGTGAGGTCGGTCAGAAGTGCGACTTGCCCGTCATAGCCAAAATCCATCAGCGGGCCGACAGGCAGGCGCTTGGGATAGGGCCATTGCACGGGACCTGCCGTCCAGCCGGAAGGCAAGTGCCACATGATCGTGGTCGGTGCCCCGGCATCGCCCGGATTGCGCCAATAAGTGTGCCAATTCTTCCGGATGACTTCCTTCAGCGCGATTGTGACCGTACCGCCGGGCATTACACCCATGCGTTCGGGCACGAATGTCGCCTGGACCTTGGGCAGATCGTCGGGCAGACCGCCGTTCTCGGCCGATGCCGGAATGGCGCCAGCCACCAGCGCCAAGATACATGCAAGAAGCAGCTTCATGGTCCTATTTATACTTTAGCCGGGGCTGGCGAAAAAGCGCTCCAGCGTCAGCTCGCAAGTACGTGAGGGGCATAGGAATAATCATGCGGATCACCGGGGGCAGATTTCTGGGACGGCCATTGTTTGCACCTGGGGACGCGCGCGTACGCCCGACTTCGGACAAAGTGCGCCAGGCGATCTTCAACCTGCTCCAGCATCAGCCGGAACTGGCCGGTTTTTCGCTGGAAGGCGCCCGCGTTATCGACCTCTTTGCGGGCGCAGCTACGCTCGGTCTGGAGGCGCTGTCGCGCGGCGCGGCTTACTGCCTGTTCGTCGATGACTCGGCCGAAAGCCGCGCGCTCATCCGGCGCAATGTCGAGGCACTCGATCTCACCGGCGCGACCAAAATCTGGCGGCGGAATGCAGCAGCGCTCGGCCGGCTTGATACCCTGGCGCCTTTTGATCTTGCCTTCCTCGATCCCCCTTATCGGCAGGATCTGATTGAGCCGGCGCTGGCCGCGATGAGTGCGGGCGGTTGGCTGGTGAATGGCGCCGTCGTTGTTGCCGAAAGCGATGAGCATGACCGTATTGTGCCGTCCAAAGGTTATCTGGCGTTCGACCACAGGACCTATGGCGGCACCGTTGTCACACTGCTCCGCTACGGGCTTCCAAATTGAGTGCTGTTAGTGGCGGCCGAACAGGTGTTCGATATCGGACAGCTTCAATTCGACATAGGTCGGCCGGCCATGATTGCACTGGCCCGAATGCGGCGTGGCCTCCATTTCGCGCAACAGCGCATTCATCTCCGCCAATTGGAGTTTGCGCCCCGACCGGACGCTCATGTGACAAGCCAGCGTGGCGAGGACGTGATTGAGTCGCTCCTCAAGTGAAGCGAGAGTTTCGGTTTCCGCGAGTTCATCGGCGAGATCGTGAACAAGCCCGCGCAGATCCGCTCGATCAATTTCGGCCGGCACTTCGCGGATCAGCACCGCACCGGGACCGAAACTTTCGATGACGAGCCCGAGAGAGGTGAGTGCGCCGGCTTGCGCGGCGAGCCGTTCAGCGGCGCTCTCATCCAGCTCGACGACTTCCGGAATCAACAGCGGCTGCCGCCGAATGGTGCCCTCCGCACGGGCTCTTTTCATGCGCTCGTAAACCAGGCGTTCATGGGCCGCATGCTGATCGACGATCACCACACCCTTTGCGGTCTCGGCGACGATATAGCAGTCGTGGAGCTGTCCCTTGGCCCGTCCCAACGGCAGGTCGGGGAGCGATTCAGCCGCGCTCAAATCCTGCTGTGGCGATGTCACCGGCGATGTGGGAAGCGCCCGACTTTCGACGGCGGACGGCGGCGGATTTATCCACGGGCACAGGCTTTCTGCGAACCCGGTGAGCGCGTGCTGTACCGGCGGACGAGCCGGAACACTCTCGGCGGCCAGGCGCAACACCCCGAGCGCCGTTGTCGATACGCTGGTTGCAGCGCGATGGCTGTGTTCGTGCAGCGCGGATTTCAGCGCACCAACAATCAGGCCACGAACAAGGGCGCCATCACGGAACCTGACTTCGGCCTTGGCCGGATGGACATTGACATCGACCAGCACCGGATCGCAGGTGATGAACAGCGCCACGGCAGGATGGCGGTCCTTCGGCAGATAATCGGCGTAAGCGCCTTTGAGCGCACCAAGAAGCAGGCGATCCTTCACCGGCCGTCCGTTCACGAACAAATATTGGGCGTTTGGTGCTGCCCGGTTGTAGGTCGGAAGGCCGGCAAAGCCGGACAACGCAATGGTTTCGCGCACAGCGTCGATTTTAATTGCGTTATCCGCAAAGTCCCGGCCGATCAGTCTTGCCAGCCGTGGCAGTGTCCCTTCGAACAGGGATGCTTCGGCCTCCACCGAAAATATCAGCCGGCCTTCGTCGGTGAAGGAAAACGCGACATCCGGGCGAGCGATCGCGAGCCTTCTCCCAGCATCGAGCGCAGCCAGGGATTCCGCACGAGGGGAGCGCAGGAATTTCAGTCGCGCCGGCGTGGCGAAGAAAAGATCGCGGACTTCCACGCGCGTTCCGGACTGACCCCCGGCAAGAAAGCCCGCCGGTTCGATGCCGAGATTCTGCCCGCCCTCCACTTTGATGACGTGCGCATCCATTCCGCGCATGCGCGAATAGATCGATAACCGCGCCGCAGCCCCGATCGAAGGCAACGCCTCGCCGCGAAAGCCAAGCGTCGCAATCCGCGCGAGGTCGTCGAAGCCGTCCGGGGAGACCGGCAGTTTGGACGTGGCGTGGCGCAGCACCGCAAGTCCAAGGCTCTGCGCATCCATGCCGCTGCCATTGTCGTCGACGCTGATCAGCGCTGCACCGCCGCCCGAAATCGCGATTTCGATGCGCGAGGCTCCGGCATCGAGGGCATTCTCGATCAGTTCCTTGACTGCGCTCGCCGGGCGTTCCACCACCTCGCCCGCAGCAATCCGGTTGATGGTCGATTCGGGAAGTTTGCGGATTATGCCAGGGCAGTTTGCGGTTTCGTCCAACCGCAAATCTGCTCCGGTATTTTGTAATGGGCGCGTTTTCTGCGCCGACCCGCCTTCGCTTAAAGCTTCGGCGGGCGAGCAGTGAGACACCTGGTCAGCCGAAGTCTTGACGGAGGCGGAACCGGCTTCCACTTCGGCGGAAAACGCTTCGGGCAAAATTTCGGCAATCCCCATGCGGCGATTGATCCCCTTTTGTTCTCTTCTATGCCACGATTCTTGAGCTTGGGAAAGCCGCAATGATCGCGCGCCCACAGCCAAATTGATCGTTCCTGGTTTTGTTTCGGTTTCGAAGTTCGCTAAGCAGCTGAGCGCCGCTTCGGGGCCCCACGCGCGCCCGCGACCGCTTCGCGGCGCAATCTTTTGCAATCGCTGCGGCGCTGCGCGCCGCATTCGGGGAAATTGCCCCTGTCGCGCTTTGCGCGACATCTGTTTTTGATTCCGCCGCGGACGCGCGAAGCGCGCCGCGTGCGGGCAATTTCCGCGCGTGGGATGCGGCTTCCGAAGGATGAATCAGTGTGCCGCCGCCACCGGGGAGGTTTTCGCCGGTGCTGCGGGCGTTCCGACCATCACCACCACCAGACGCGATGGATCGAAATATTTTTTCGCCGCATCGTTCACTTTGGCCAGGGTGACCGCGTCGATCAGCGCATTGCGCTTGGCGACATAATCGGCGGAGAGACCCGAACGCTGGTATTGCCCGAGCGTGCGGGCAATTTTTGCATTCGAGTCGAGCGTCAACGGATATGAACCCGTCAAATAGGTTTTGGCGTCCGAAAGCTCCTTTGCAGTCGCCCCGCTTTGCGCGAATCGTGCCATTTCGCTTTCTGTCACTTTCAGCGCCGTATCGATTTTGGTTTTGTCGCTTTGCACTTCGCCGACAATGACGGCGGCACTGCGAAAATCATCGAGATGTGTCTCGATGCCATAGGTCAGACCGCGCCGGTCGCGAACCTGATCCATCAGACGGGCGGAAAACGTGCCGCCGCCGAGAATCTCATTGGCGACATAGGCCGCGATGTAGTCGGGATCGCTTCGCATTGGCCCTGCCATTCCGAACACCGCGACCGGCGCCGCCTCGTTGCGCGGGATGCTGCGCAAGCCTGGTTTGCCGGTGTCCACGGGTTTGGGCGGTGCGGGTAAGTTGCGATCGGGGAGCGCGAGAAACAGCTGCTGCAGGTCGCGTTTCAACGCGGCCTCGCCGATGTCGCCCGCCACCGCAACCTTGATTGCGCCGCGCGCAAAGTGCGATGCCGCGAAATCACTGAGATCGGATGGCGTGATCGCACTGAGCCCGGATGCCGATCCGTCGGGTGCATGGGCGTAAGCGTGCGCGCCAAAATAATCGGCGTACCAGGCTTTCACGGCCGCGCGTGCCGGGTTCTGGTCTTCCTGTTTCAATCGCGCGAGCGCAGCGGCGCGCACGCGTTCGACGGCCGCAGGATCAAAGCGGGGATGAGTGAGCGCAAGGGCGGTGAGCCGCACCGCTTCGCCGGCATTTTCGCTTAAGGTGGTCAAAGTAATGACGAGATAATCGCGATCGGCACGGGCCTGGAGCCGGATGGCGCGCGATTCGAGCGCTTCCTTGAAGGCATCTGAGCCCAAATCGCCTGCTCCTTCGTCGAGGAGCGATGCAGCCATATTCGCCAGACCCTGACGGCCGGGCGGATCGTAAGCCGAGCCCGCCGGTAGCGAGATCTCGAACGCGATCATGGGCAGCGCATGTTCTTCGGCAAGCCAGGTTTCGACGCCGGTTGGACCGGCCACGGATTTGACCGTGACCGCGCCGGCGGGGAACGAAACAATGGTTGCGGCCGTCACTGCAGCGGCAAGAAAAAACGGTTTCAACGCGGGCCTCCGGGCTGTGCCCAGTGTATCGCGTTAAGCAGTTCGATTCACCTGGCGACTGCTCGTGAACGCGCAACCGGCTGGTTCGTGGCATGATTTTGAATCCGCGACACGAGAGCATAGCGCAGAGCCTCGCGATCCACAGGCTTCTGCAATACGGTCACTCCGGCAAAGCGCTTGTCGATGCCGTCCGCGCCATAACCGGTGACGAAGACAAACGGGACATTCCGGCGCTGGAGGAATTCGGCCAGCGGGTAAATCTCCACCCCTGCGATGTTGACATCGAGCACCGCGGCTGCGAGCGGCGCGGTTTTGGCCGTCTCCATTGCGTCTTCGGTTTTGGTGAAAGGTCCGATGACGCGATAACCCAGTTCGGAGAGAAAATCAGCAATCATCAGGCCCACCAGCGCCTCATCCTCGACCAGCATCACATCGGCGCCGGAACCCGGTTTGGCCTGCTCGGGCCTATTCTGCGGCGGCCTTACTCCGGTTGCACGGCCATTTTCGGACAGGAAGGAGAATGAGCAAAGCAACCCTTCCGGCCGCCATTCGTGCTCGAGATTCCCCTTCAACTGCCGCTCGATGGTGGCTTTCATGATCTGGCTGCCAAAGCCGTTCCGCTCGGGTGCGTGAACCGGCGGTCCATCGCTTTCGTCCCAGTTCACCGTGAGCATCTTCTGGTCGAGTTGCCAGCCGACCGCGACGCGCCCTGTGGGTACCGAAAGCGCGCCGTATTTGGCTGCATTGGTTGCGAGCTCATGAACCACGAGAGCCAGCGATTGGGCAATGGCCGGATTGAGCGATACGGCGGGTCCCGCGATTGTCACCCGATCGCTCTTCTCGCCGCAGAA
>JAGWSK010000109.1 GCA_028869355.1 Alphaproteobacteria bacterium
GTTTGGCCGTTCGGGAGCGTGACCGCCATGAATTGGCCGCCATGCGTTCCGTCCTTGAGCGGATGAATCACGGCGGTGACTTTCATGCCCGGGGTCAAGGTCTTCGGGACCCAGCCCTGACGGGCCAAGCCGCCCGGCGCGCCCATTTCGATGGCCCACTGCTCCGGCGTGCCCTGAGCATTCGGAACCATCATCAGAATCCAGCTATGCGGATTGGTCCACTGGAATTCCTTAACGGTGCCGTCCAGGGTGACCTTCTTTTCAGCATCGAACATGGCGAAGGAATGATGCGCAAAAGCCGGGATCGAATACATGGCGATCGCGGCGCCCATCAGACCAAGTGCTTTAAATTTCATGTGCGTCTCCTCGTCGTGCGGCTTCCACCAGATCGTTCGGCGGCAGAAGAATTCTGCGCCGATCACGATTGCGTAACAGCCATTTTATAGCACCGGCCCCAGGTGAAAAAAAGAGGCGAGTGCTTGGCGCTAGAAGGGCTGGTTTTTCTGAGTCCTAAAAAATCAAGCACCATCTTGCCGCATGGGTCAAATCGGGAGCAAACTGTCTTAACTGGGAGATTTAGGGGCAGGGCGTCAATCGCATCGGCAAATGATGGCAAATTTTGATCAATCGGCTCCCCGGTCCGGGTCCGGACCGCAGCGCGCGACCGTGAAGTGGTTTAATTCGGCGAAAGGTTTTGGCTTTGTAACACTGGAAGACGGCTCGGACGCGTTTTGTCACGCTTCGGCCCTTTCCAGCCTTGCTTCGCCCGATTTGCCGCAGGGTGCCACCGTTTTGTGTGACGTGGCCCAGGGACAGCGCGGCATGCAAGTGACCCACGTCCATCGGGTCGATGCGCCCGTCGAGTCGCAAGCGCCGCGGGGCGCACCTCGCCCGCCACGCGAGCGCGGACCGCGTGAGCCGAGCGGCGCCATGGGCGACGGCCACGTGAAATTCTTCAACGAGCAAAAAGGCTTTGGTTTCGTCGTGCCGGAATCCGGCGGGGCCGATGTCTATGTTCACGCCAGCGCATTGCGCCGCTCTGGTCTGTCCAGCCTGCTGCCTGAGCAAAAAGTGCGATTCTCGACTCGCCAGGGCATGAAGGGCGTCGAGGTCGATCGGATCGAACTCGCCTGATCCTATTCCGCAGCGCCGGCGAATCTGGGTAGCGGCTCCGGCCGCTCGCCGCGCAGATTTTCCGGATCGCCTTCTACCTCTTTGAGCCGCTCGCGGACTTCGGCGGCTTCCTTCTGCCGGTTCCACATCGCCGCATAGGCGCCACCGCGCGCCACCAGCTCGGCATGCCGGCCGCGCTCGACAATCCGGCCCTTGTCCAGCACCAGGATTTCATCGGCGTCAACGATCGTCGACAGCCGGTGTGCGATCACCAGCGTGGTGCGATTCGCAGAGACCAGTTTCAATGCCGACTGGATCTCGCGCTCGGTATGCGTATCGAGCGCCGAAGTCGCCTCATCGAGCAGCAGGATCGGCGGGTTTTTGAGCAGCGTACGCGCAATGGCGACGCGCTGCTTTTCGCCTCCGGACAGTTTCAATCCGCGCTCGCCGACCATGCTGTCATAGCCGGCGGGAAGCTCGCAGATGATACGGTCGATCTGCGCAAGGCGCGCCGCTTCAAGAATTTCGTCCGTGGGCGCACCGATCCGCCCATAGGCGATGTTGTAGTGGATGGTATCGTTGAACAGCACAGTGTCCTGGGGGACGATTCCTATCGCCGCGCGCAACGAGTTCTGCGTGACATTGCGAATGTCCTGACCATCAATCGTCACGCTGCCGGATTCGATGTCGTAAAACCGGTAGAGAATACGCGAAATGGTGGACTTTCCGGCGCCCGTCGGGCCGACCACGGCAACGGTCTTGCCGGCCGGCACCTTGAAGCTGATGCCCTTCAGAATCGTGCGGTCGGAGTCATAGGAAAAGACCACATTATCGAAGCGGATTTCACCCGCCGTCACCTGCAGCGGCGTCGCGCCCGGCCGGTCCTGCACTTCCTCCGGCCGGTTCAACAGCGCAAACATGTTTTCCATGTCGATCAGGCCCTGCGAAATATCCCGGTAGACCGTCCCCAGCAGGTTGAGCGGAATGAACAGCTGAACCAGCAGGGCGTTCGCCATCACGAGATCACCGACGGTGAGGCTTCCGTTCTTCACGCCGGCCGCGCCAAGCGCCATCACGGCAATCAGTCCGAGCGAGGCGATCACGCCCTGCCCGGTGTTGAGGACCGAAAGCGATGTCTGGGTGATAATCGAGGCCTGTGCGTATTTTTCCATCGAGGCGTCGAACCGCGCCTCTTCATGCGCCTCGGCATTGAAATACTTCACCGTCTCATAATTGAGCAGGCTGTCCACCGCCTTGGTATTCGCTTCATTGTCCGAATCGTTCATCGCGCGGCGGATATGCATGCGCCAGCGCGTCACCATGAACGTGAACTGCATATAGGCAGCGATCATCACGGCTGTGGCGACGACAAACCATGCATTGAGGCGCCACAGCATCAGTGCACAGATGAATATGAGCTGGAGAATGGTCGGAAAAATATTGAAGATCGCCAGCGTCAGCAGGCGATCTATCGCCTTGGTGCCGCGGTCGATGACACGCGACAGCCCGCCCGTGCGCCGCTCGAGGTGAAAGCGCAGCGACATCGCGTGCAGGTGGTGGAAGGTCTCGACCGCCAGAACACGCAACGCATGGTAGCAGACCTTGGCGAAAACGCCGTCGCGCAGCTGCGCCAGCGCCTGCATCAGGATGCGGGCGATGCCGTAGGCAGCGATCAGCGCCAGCGGAACCGCAATGGCGATGTCTGCGGGGCGTCCCTGCAGACGGTCCACCGCCAGTCCGAAAAAATACGGCGAAATCACTGTGACGATCGGGGATAGAACCAGGAACACCATGGATATGGCGACACGCCACTTCAGGTCCGGCCGCCCCGGCGGCCACAAATAGGGCATCAGCTTGAGCAATGGCTGAAAGCTCGGCGGCGCATTGCTGTAGGCGCCACCTTTCAACGATTTGCCGCCATAACCATAGGAAGACATCGTTTCGTCCCAATTATTGCACGCCCGGAACCCACAGGCCGCCACCGTGGTTTTGTCTCAAGGTTTAGACGGCCGGCGACCCCGCTGTGTCAATTCTGAAACCTATTCACGCCATAATTTGGCGTGATTCGGGCGTCTAAGGTTGCATATGAAAAAAATCACACCATCCAAATTGTCACTGCGTTCGACAATCTGCGTCTTTTGCGGCAGCTCACATGGCGCCGATCCGGTTTTCACCGAAGCTGCACGCGAGTTCGGCCGGCAGATGGTCGAGGCCGGATTTGACCTCGTATTCGGAGGGGGCGGCGTCGGTCTGATGGGCGAAGTCGCGCTTTCGGTTGCCAGGTCGGGGGGACAAATCCTCGGGGTCATTCCCACCTTTCTGCGCCACGTCGAACCGCCGCTTCGGGTCGCTTCCCAGATCCTCGTGACCGAAAGCATGAACGAACGGAAAGCGAAGATGACGGCGGCCGCCGGCGGCTTTGCGGTATTGCCCGGCGGCCTCGGGACGCTCGATGAATTTGCCGAAGTGCTCACCGGGGCGCAGCTAAGGCTGCACAGCAAACCAATCGTGCTGGTGAACATCAAGAATTACTACGCGCCCCTGGTCGCACTGCTCGAGCACTTCGTTGCCGAAGGTTTTGCCGGCGCGCATGTGACGGAAATCTACCACGTTGCTCCGACCGTTGAAGATGCCATTGCCATCTTCAAGGCCGATCGCGATGCGCGCGATTCCCGCACGCCGGCGAATGGCGGTCATGCCCTTCAGGCGGGCGCGCCGTCGCGGTAAAGCTTGTAGCAGATCGAATCGGACAGCGCTTCGAAGGACGCGTCAACGATGTTTTCCGAAACACCGACCGTGGACCAGCGATTGCCATTGCCATCGGCGCTTTCGATCATCACGCGCGTCACCGCCTCGGTGCCGCCGGTCAGGATACGGACTTTGTAATCGACGAGGCGCAGGTCCTGGAGGTAGGCAGAATAGCGCCCCAGGTCCTTGCGCAATGCATGATCCAGTGCATTCACCGGCCCGTTGCCCGTGCCGACATTGTGGAAGTTTTCGCCGGCAGCGCTGACTTTCACCACCGCTTCCGAGACTGTGACCAGATCTCCGATTGCGTTGTGCCGGCGTTCGACCATGACGCGAAAACTTTCGACTGTGAAATAGGTCGGCACCTGACCGAGCGCGCGGCGCGCGAGCAATTCAAATGATGCTTCCGCTCCATCATAGGCATAGCCGAGAAATTCGCGGCTCTTCACATCGTCCAGCAGGCGCGCAATCCGTTTGTCGGAAGGCTGGACTTCGATCCCGAGCGCCGCGAGCCGCGCCAATATGGTCGATCGCCCGGCCTGGTCGGACACCAGGATGACACGCTGATTGCCGACCAATTCCGGCGCCACATGTTCGTAGGTACGCGGGTCTTTCTGGACTGCAGAAACATGCAGGCCGCCCTTGTGCGCAAAGGCTGACGGTCCGACATAGGGGGCGTGGCGATCCGGGGCGCGGTTCAGGATTTCGTCCAGCAGCCGCGACACTGCCGTCAATTGCTTCAGGGCTCCTGCCTCGACACCCGTTTCAAATTGCGACGCATAGGGCTGCTTCAGCATCAGACCGGCGAGGATGGAGCAGAGATTCGCATTGCCGCAACGCTCACCCAATCCGTTAAGCGTGCCCTGGACCTGCCGCGCGCCCGCCCGAACCGCCGCAAGGCTGACGGCAACCGCCTGCTCCGTATCGTTATGCGCGTGAATCCCGAGGCGCGCCTGCGGCAGCCGCGCTCCGACCTCGGAGACGATGCGGTAAACGTCTTCCGGAAGCGTGCCACCATTGGTGTCGCAAAGAACCAGCCAGCTTGCGCCGGCGTCTTGGGCCGCTTGTACTGCCGACAGCGCGTAATCCGGATTGGCGCGCCAACCGTCGAAAAAATGCTCGGCATCGAACAGCACTTCGCGCACCGACGCAGCCAGCGCGACAGAATCGGCGATGTTGTCAAGATTCTCAACGCGGGAAATACCAAGCGCAACATCGACCTGGTAATCCCAGGCCTTGCCGACCAGACACAACGCGTCTGCGCGTGACGAAAGCAATGCCGCAAGGCCGGGATCGTTCGCCGCGCTGCGTCCGGCGCGCTTGGTCATTCCGAATGCGGTAAACCGCGCCCGCGCCAATCTCGGCGGTTCGGCGAAAAACGCATCGTCCGTTGGATTGGCCCCGGGCCAGCCGCCTTCGACATAATCCACGCCGAGGCGGTCAAGCGCTTCGGCAATGCTCCGCTTGTCCTCGGCCGAAAAGTCGACGCCCTGGGTCTGCGCGCCGTCACGCAAGGTCGTGTCGTATAGCGTGATGCGGTCCTTCACCGCTTCACCTCCCAGGTGGTTCCGTCAGGGCCATCCTTGAGCAGGATTCCCTTCCCGGCCAGATCATCGCGGATGCGGTCGGCTTCGGTGAAACTGCGGTTCTTGCGCGCGGCAGCGCGTGCCACAATTGCATCGGCGATCGCAACCGGATCCATCGGAGGCTTTGCCGCGATACGATCCTGAACGCAAGAGAAGCCGAGAAGCCCAAGCCCGCCCGCAAGGTCCACGTCCCTGGCCCGATGCAGTTCGGATAATGCCAGCGGCGTGTTCAAATCATCGCACAGCGCTTCCAGGAAATCGGCGCTCACTGCGGTCGCAAGCACCGGCTCGGCAACCGCGTAAAACCGTTCCAGCGCCGTCCAGCTTTCCTTGAGGCCATGAAATGTCCAGTTCATCGGCTGCCGGTAATGTGTTCGAAGCATGTTGAATCGCAGCACCTCGCCCGGCCAATCCTTCAGTAGATCGCGAATGGTGAAAAAATTCCCCAGACTCTTGGACATTTTTTCGCCTTCCACCTGCAGGAACCCGTTGTGTATCCAGGTCCTTGCCAGCGGAGCGCCGTGGTGGACGCTTTCCGACTGCGCGATTTCATTTTCGTGGTGCGGGAAGACAAGATCGATGCCGCCGCCATGAATATCGAAGGAATCGCCGAGCAGCGATTCCGCCATGGCCGAACATTCGATGTGCCATCCCGGACGGCCGCGGCCCCAGGGTGACTCCCAGCCCGGCTGATCGCCCGAAGATGGCTTCCACAACACAAAGTCCATCGGGTTCATTTTGTAGGGCGCCACTTCGACCCGCGCGCCGGCCATCATTTCGTCCAGCGAACGCCGTGCCAGCTTGCCGTAATCCGGTTTAGACCCAACATCGAACAGCACATGGCCTTCCGCCGAATAGGCATGACCGGAATCGATCAGCCGGCGGATCATTGCAATCATTGCCGGAATGTATTCCGTCGCCCGCGGTTCGTGCGTCGGTGGCAGGCATCCGAGTGCCGTTACGTCCTCGTGAAATTGCCGCGCAGTGCGCACCGTCAGTTCGGAAATTGCGACACCCTCTTCCGCCGCGCGCGACATGATCTTGTCGTCGACATCGGTGATGTTGCGGGCATAAGTGACATGCGCGTCGCCATAGACATGGCGCAGCAACCGGAACAGCACATCAAACACGATCTGCGGACGAGCATTGCCGATATGGGCGAAGTCGTAAACCGTGGGGCCGCAGACATAGAGGCGGATACTGGACGGATCGAGCGGGCTGAACTCCTCCTTCGTGTGCGACAGCGTGTTGTACAGGCGCAGCATCATGGGATTCTCATAACCCCTCAGCGGGCATTGCGGAACGCATTGGTGATGGGATAACGCCGGTCACGGCCGAAATTGCGCGAGCTCAGTTTGACTCCGGGCGCCGCCTGCCGCCGTTTGTATTCGGACGTATAAAGCAGTTGCTCGACGCGCCGGACGGTTTCGCGGTCAAAACCATTCGCGACAACCTCGTCAACCGCCATTTCGCCTTCCACCAGACATTCCAGGATGCCATCGAGCACGGCATAAGGCGGCAACGTATCCTCATCCTTCTGATTGCTGCGCAATTCGGCCGTCGGTGGTTTGGTGATCACGCGTTCAGGCATGACGGCGCGCGCGGGTCCCAGCGCGCCTTTGGGTTTCTGCCGGTTGCGCCAGCGCGAAAGCGCAAAGACCTGCGTCTTGTACAAATCTTTCAAAACATTATAGCCACCGCACATGTCGCCATAGAGCGTCGCATAGCCGACCGACATCTCCGATTTGTTGCCGGTGGTCACCACCATCGGTCCGAATTTGTTGGAGATCGCCATCAGGATCACACCGCGGGCGCGCGACTGGATATTCTCCTCGGTCTCATTTGGATTGAGCCCCGAAAACAATGGCGCAAGAACTTCGGAACAACCGGCGACCGGCGGTTCGATGGGAATTCTGTCCAGCCGGACGCCCAATAGCGACGCAACGCGCTCCGCATCCTCGAGACTCCCGGCAGAGGTATAGCGCGACGGCATCATGACGCAGCGGACGCGATCGCGGCCAAGCGCATCGACGGCGACCGCTGCAGTCAGCGCCGAATCGACGCCGCCCGATAACCCGATAACCACTCCGGGAAACCGGTTCTTGTTGACGTAGTCCTTCAACCCCAGAACCATGCCGCAATACAGCGCTTCATCCTCGCCCTGAACTTCGGCGACCTCGCCTGCCGCACAAACCCAGCCCGCGGTTTCGCGCCGCCATTGCGTCTGCACTACGGCCTCTTCCCAGCAGGGCAATTGCAGTGCCAGCCGGCGATCGGCATTCAGGACGAAAGATGCTCCGTCAAACACCAGCTCATCCTGACCGCCGACCTGATTGAGATAAGCGAGCGGCAGCCCGCTCTCGACCACGCGCGCGACGGTGACATTCAGCCGGTGGTCGCGTTTGCGCGCATCGAATGGCGATCCATTCGGGACAAGAAGAAGTTCGGCGCCGGTTTCACACAGGCAGTCGGTCGCATCAGCGGCCCATATATCCTCGCAGATCGGGACTCCTATGCGGACGCCACGAATATTGAACGGACCCGGCAAGGGCCCCGGCACAAACACGCGCTTCTCATCAAAAACGCCGTAGTTCGGCAGGTTGTTCTTGAAGGTGACCGCCTGGACCTGGCCGCTATCGAGCAAGGCGACCGCATTGTGCAGCGCGCCATCCTTTACCCATGGTGTCCCGATCAGGACAGCCGGACCGCCGTCTGCGGTATCTTTGGCGAGTTCCTCGACTGACGCCATGGCCGCTTGCTGAAAGGCCCGTTTCAGAACCAGGTCTTCCGGTGGATAGCCGGTGATGAATAATTCGCTGAACAGGACCAGGTCCGCCCCGTCCTTTGCGGCTTTCACACGCGCCGCGCGTGCCTTGTCCATGTTGCTGGGAAAATCACCCAGAATGGGATTGAGTTGAGCAAGAGCGATGCGAAGCCGTTCGGGTGCCATGCAACGGTTTTAGATCATTTTCCGCAGACCCGCCTACGCTGAAAGCTTCCGCCTACGCTCTTCGAGCTTCGGCGGACAGGTCGCGCAGAAATTGCCACAATTTTTAAGAAATGGAGCGCTTTGCGATTCGGAAAATTGCGAACCGCCCGGACCATGAACCGCGGTCTGAAGGAACCGTTATGCGCGGCGAAGCGCCCGGCGCTTGCGGGCGACGGATGCGGGGACAAGCGCGTCTTCGATCAACATCGCCGTCTTCACCGCTTGCAGGGCTTCTTCCGGGCGCACCAGAACCGGCGCGCCGAGCCTGATCGCGGCGATGAACCCGGAGATCGAATCCGCGAGCGGATCGGTCAAATCGAGAGGCTTCAAACGTGCCTTTGTCGTATTACGAACCTGCCGCGTCAGGAAATCGATCACGATCTCCCCGCCGCCACGATAGGCCAGCCGCAGCCGCCGTTTGCGTTCAGCCGCCGCCCGGTTTGCGGTCAAGTGCACGGCGGCGCCGTTGTCGAACACGATATGCGCGTTCACCGCATCGTGCGATTGTCCGCGAACGAACTGTCCTTCGACGCTCATATCGCTGACCCGTCCCGGCACCAATGCGTGCACAAGATCCAGGTCGTGGATCATCAGATCGAGTACGACCGACACATCGCTTCCGCGGCCGGTCCACGGACCTTCGCGCACGCATTCGACGACGCGCGGCGGTTCTTTAATGTCGAGCAGACCGCCGCCTGCGACGACATACCGTTCCTGGTGTCCCACCGTCAGCACGAGGCCGCGCCACCGTGCCATTGCAATCAAATGGTCGCCGTCCTGCACATTCGTTGCGATCGGCTTTTCCACAAGCACATGGGAACCGTAAGAGAGAAATGCGCGAACGAGGTCGGCATGACTGACCGCGGGCGAACAGATGCTGACCAGATCGACTTTGCCCAGCAATCCCTTCCAGTCGGCATGGACCGGGACGCCCAGGTCCGAAGCCGCTTTTTCGCGCGCAGCTTTATCCGGATCGGCAACACCGATCAGTTCAACTCCGGGAATGGATTGATACTTCGAGGCATGATGCCGGCCAAAAACTCCTGCGCCAACAACTGCAGCCTTCAAAACCGGCTGCGACGCCACTCTGTGAATGTTCAAACTGCCCCCAACTCTGCGAATCATCTGCAAACCAGATGGCGCCAAGCCTGCGCTCACCGCCACTCATAAGATGTTTCAGATTGTTTCAGAGAACCGCTAATACCCTTAAAGATAAGCAGATTCTTGAGGGGTTTTTGAAGTTTCAGACCACTTCGCTGCGTTGCGGACGAAATTGCAGGGGCCGCTCCTCACGCAGTGCTTCTGCGACCAAAAATGCCAGATCGATCGCCTGACTCGCATTCAGGCGCGGGTCGCAATGGGTGTCATAGCGGTTCGCGAGATCACCTTCCGATATGTCCTGCGGCCCGCCCAGGCATTCGGTGACATCCTTGCCCGTGAGTTCGAGATGGATGCCGCCGGCATGCGTGCCCTCGGCACGATGGATTTCAAAAAACGATCGCACTTCCTTCAGCACGCGATCGAATGGCCGGGTTTTATATCCGCTGGATGTCTTGATCGTGTTGCCGTGCATGGGATCGCATGACCACACCACTTTCCGGCCTTCGCGTGTGATCCTTCGCAGCAGCTTGGGAAATTTCTCCGCGACTTTATCTGCGCCAAAGCGGCAGATCAGCGTCAGGCGTCCCGGTCTGTTGTCGGGATTTAAGATGTCGATCAAGCGCAGCAACTCGTCTTCATTCAAGGACGGCCCACATTTCAGCCCGATCGGATTCCTGACGCCGCGGCAGAACTCGACATGCGCGCCGTCGGGCTGGCGGGTACGATCGCCGATCCAAAGCAAGTGGGCGGATGTGCAGTACCAGTCGCCGCTGGTCGAATCGATCCGGGTCAGCGCCTGTTCAAAGCCGAGAAACAGCGCTTCATGGCTGGTGTAAAACTCGGTTGAGCGCAGCTGCGGCACGAGTTCGGGCGTCACGCCGCAAGCTTCCATGAATGCCAATGACTCGCCGATCCGGTTCGACAGTGCGCGATATCTTTCGCTGGCCGGCGAACCCGCGATGAAATCCAGCGTCCAGCGATGCACATTGTGCAGATCGGCATAACCGCCGGTGGCAAATGCCCGCAGCAGGTTCAGCGTCGCCGCCGACTGACCATACGCCTGAAGCAGACGTTCGGGATCCGGCGTCCGCCCATGCGCATCAAATTCCAGGCTGTTGATGTTGTCGCCGCGGTATGACGGCAGGGTCACGCCGCCCTGGGTCTCGGTTTCCTCCGAGCGGGGTTTTGCGAATTGACCGGCAATGCGGCCGACTTTCACCACCGGCATGCGGGCGGCAAAAGTCAAAACCACAGCCATCTGCAGAATGACGCGGAATGTGTCCCGGATATTGTCGGGATGAAATTCGGCAAAACTTTCGGCGCAATCGCCGCCCTGGAGCAGAAAGGCTTTGCCGGCAGAAACCTCGCCCAACGAGGCGAGCAAATTGCGCGCCTCACCGGCAAAGACCAGGGGCGGATAGCTTTTCAGGCGCGCTTCGACAGCGGCCAGTGCTGCCGCATCGGGATATTGCGGCACCTGCTTGATCGGCTTTTCGCGCCAGGTACCGGGATTCCAGGCTGCAACCATAACTCAGGCTCCAACTCGCCGGCGTTTTAGCCGGCAAGAGCCGGCCCGCGGACGCGCGGATATACGGGATACGATCCGGCTTCGCCAGTCCGCGTCAGTTCGCAGGCAAATGAGTGGTTGACTTCAACGGAGCTTCCGGAACAGACCGGCGGCGAAATCACCGGCGATATTTATTGAGAGTGATGGGCGAATGACCACCGCTGCGATGCTGATCCGCCTACGCTCTTCAAGCTTCGGCGGACAGGTCGGCCGGCGATCTGAACGGAAAGCTCTGTTTCTGATCGCTCAGGCGAAGTCGCTGCAGAACGGCCGAAGATCAGCCGTAGGGCATTGCGTCAGAACCGAGCCAGATATTCACGCCGACGACGAAGGCGATTCCCGCCAGGACCATCAGAAGAACATAGACCGGTTTGTCTGCCCGAAAACCAACCGCTCCGCCCGCCGGCAGCGACATAAAACGATTACGCAACCCCTATTCTCCCCACTTCCAACTCTCGAACTTGCGGCAATTTAGCAAGGACCCGTTAAATTCGCGTAAGCCGATTGCGGGGTAATTAAAAAAACTCAATTAAGTCAAATTGTTGTCATCAGCAAGTCAGGGGTTTGGCAAAACCACGCGGCGGGCGGAATCGAGACGATCCGCCGCGGCGTCGAGGGCTGCGGCGGTGATGGCGATATAGCGTTTGGCGTCTTTCCAGCGCTGTTCCTCGATGGCTTCGCGAATTCCGGGCAGGATCTTGGCGGAATACCCAGTGAGCCGCCCCGGAGCATAAACCAGGTTCCGGTACCAGGGCCGGCCCGGCAAACCGGTTTCGGGCGACAGCGCCTGTTCGGCGCCGCTGATCAACACGAACAGCCGGGCGGCATCCTGTGGCGGCAAATGCGGGGCGCGCAACGCAATGGCAGCATCATACGAGCTTGCGCTACGCCGCAAATGCGCGACCGCCGATTCCATCGGGGCAAAGTCAAAGCGCGGCACCGGCTTCAGAGCGGCCGGCGGAGCTTTCACTTTGTTCGGGTCGGCGGCGAGTCGGAACACGTGTGCGCTGAGCAATTTCGCCTGCGCGGCCGCCGTTTCGCGCCGCTCATCGGCAAGCTTTTTCACGTCGTCCAGATAACCGGACACGGCATCGGCGAGATCGCCAAATCGCATCGGTGCAACTGGCGCATCGGCCAAACGCAGCACGATGTGTCCTGCCATTTTCGCCAGCACCGGGCCATAGCGAAAACCCGGATCGGCATAGCGCGTGTAAAAGGACCAGGTGTCGTAGGCGGAATGGTACACGCCGCCGATATCGCCCTCGCCGGCGAATTGCAGATCCACAGCCGGAATCCCGAGGTGATCCAGGAAGGCGGTGTAATCCGTGCCCGAACCAGGCGCCGCCATAGGAATGTCGCGCGCCGGATTGGCCGCGATCTTTGCCAGTTCGCGGTCATCATCGTCTGCATCGGGACCGCTGCCGGCCAGCCGCAGTTGCGCGCGCTTGCGCTCCAGCACCGACACGCCCGTTTCCGGATCCGTCACGCGCGCGGCAACCCGGTTCACCAAATGCTCCAGCGACGGACTGCCAGTCGCGTTCAGAAAACCGCGTCCGCTGCTGTCCGAATTGATGTAGGCAATTGCCTTCTGTTTGAGTTCTGCCGCATGCGCTTCGACCCACTCGGTCGAACCGGTCAGTGTCGGTTCTTCGGCATCCCAGCTGACATAAACAATGGTCCGTTTGGGCCGCCAGCCGTGCTGCGCAAGCTCGCCGATTGCCCGTGCTTCGGCCATAAGCGCGACCTGGCCGCTCATCGGGTCGGTGGCGCCGAACACCCAGGCATCATAATGATTGCCGCGCAGCACCCATTGATCCGGGAAAGTGCTGCCCTTCATCACCGCGACAATGTCGCGGATCGTCACCAGGCGCCAATCGGACTTGACCACCAGATGGACGGAAATTTTTCCGGCGCCAACGTGATACGTGATGGGCAGCGCGCCTTCCCAGCCATAAGGCACGACCGGTCCCGTCAACGCCGCCAAAAAATGTTGCGCATCGCCATGCGATATCGGCAGCACGGGAATCTTCAGGATTGACGGCGCATCAGCGATTTTCAGCCGGGGCGCGTCCGCAGTCGCAGCGATTCCCGGAGTAAGTGGATCGCCAGGATATAACGTCGTGTCGCCAACCGAGCCACGCTGAAACCCTGCCGCGGGACGGGCCGGTCCATCCGGATATGCGTCAGCAACAGCGTAACCATCATCACCCGGATCGGAATAGATGATGCATCCGATTGCGCCATGCTCCGCCGCAAGTTTCGGCTTCAGGCCGCGCCATCCCGACCCATAACGGGCGATCACGATTTTGCCCTTAACGCCAATCCCCATTCGGCGGAGCGTGTCGTAATCGTCCTCTGTGCCGTAATTTACATAGACCAGCGGTGCTGTGACGTCGCCATCGCCCTGATAGACGACATAGGCCGGGACAACACCGGCCGTCTTCCATGTTTGCTTATCTTGCGGAATCACCGGTTCGGTCAGGGTTGCTTTGAACCGGCCGGGGGTCAGCAATTCCAGAGTTTCCGAAATCGGCGTCGGATAGAGTACCTGGAACTGTTCGACATGCGCGTCCCAGCCCCATTCCCTGTAAAGACCAAGAAGCATGCCGGCATTTTCTGCATCGTGCTCCGAACCAACCTGGTTTGGCGCTGATGCCAATCTCGCCATCCAGGCACTCATCATTGCGGGATCAATGGCAGAATCGAAACGGCGTTCGACATCAGCGGCCGCGCTCACGTGCTCCGTGGCGGGCTGCCCTGGAATCGGACAAAGCACGCTCAGAACAGCAGCGGTTAAGGCGGACGGAACGAAACGGCGCATGATTGAATCACCGAATGCGGGCAGTGCCGCCCGGCGCACCAGTGTCCTGATTCAGAAATTCGCTCTATCTTCGTGTCAGCAATAATGCGAATTTCGAAACCACGACACTGGCTCAGGCTAGGAGCCGCCATTTGCGTTGTCTGTGATCGTTGTCACGGCGCATTGTGGCTCATTTGAATAAATGTCGTGTGGGCTCGGGAGAA
>JAGWSK010000110.1 GCA_028869355.1 Alphaproteobacteria bacterium
GCTGCACGGTGCGCACCGGCATCACGACGATATCGTCCTGGTCCTGACCGAGTGTGGCCTGACCCTTGGCCGACAAGGTGCCGATCACATCGCAGGGCACATCGCGAACCCGAATTTGCGCGCCAAGCGGGTCCTGGCTTCCGAACAAAGTGGTTCGGATGGTCTGGCCGATGATGCACACCGCCTTGCCGCTGCTGAGCTCGGCGTCGGTAAACAGGCGTCCTGATTTCAGCGGCCATTCGCGGGCATCGAAATAGGCGTTGTCGGTTCCGGCAATCTGGGTCGTATGATTCTGGTCGCCCTCGACCACAACCTCGGAACGCATCACAACCGGAGCCACGGCTCGCAAATTGCCGATCTCGCGCTTGATCGCCTCGACGTCCGACGGATCAAAGGCGCTGGCGTCCGACTGGGCGCCGCCCATGCGCCGCGTTCCGGGCGACACGATGACCAGATTGCGCCCCAGTGAACTGATGCTGTTGGTGACGCTGGCGGTTGCGCCATTGCCGAGCGTCACCATGGCAATGACCGCGGCGACGCCGATGATGATCCCGAGCGTGGTCAGCCCTGCGCGCATAATGTTGCGGCGGAGTTCGCGGATCGCAAGGATCAGGGCATTTTCGATCATGATGCCGCCCTGTGGCGCGCCGGTGCGCTGCGCTGGCCGGCGGGCGAATCCGAAGCGATGCGTCCGTCGAGGAAACGGATGTGCCGGCGCGCATAGGCCGCGACATCTTCTTCATGCGTCACAAGAACAATCGTGATGGCGTGCTCTTCGTTCAAACGGCGAAACAGCTCCATGATCTCGTGGCTGCGTGCCGTGTCGAGATTTCCCGTCGGCTCGTCGGCAAACACGACGGCAGGATTGGTGACCAGCGCGCGGGCAATCGCCACACGCTGCTGCTGGCCGCCGGAAAGTTCCGACGCGGTGTGGCGCTCGCGGTCCGACAGGCCGACCAGCGCCAGCGCGCGGCGCGCCAGCTCATGCCGCTCTTTTCGCGGTGTGCCGCGGTAGATCAGGGGCAATTCGAGATTCTCGAGTGCCGAGGTACGCCGCAGCAGGTTGAATCCCTGGAACACGAAGCCGAAGTAATTGCGCCGCACCAGCGCGAGCTGATCACGTGTCAGCGACTTCAGATCGACGCCATGGAAGTAATAATGACCGGAAGCCGGCGTATCGAGACAGCCGAGAATATTCATCGCGGTCGATTTGCCCGAGCCCGACGGGCCAAGCACGGCGACGAATTCGCCGGGGGTGATTGTAAAGCTGACATGGTCAAGCGCGACGACCGCGGCTTCGCCATGGCCGTATATTTTCGTGACGTTCTCGAACCGGATCAGGTCCATGTCAGGATCGCGCCGGTACCGCCGCCAGGTCGGTAATGACGCGCTCGCCGGGTTTCAGATCGCCGGAAATAATTTCTGTGCTTCGCCCGTCGCTGCGTCCGATCTTCAAGTCGCGCGCGACCGGCTTGCCGTTTTCCAGCACCCACACCCGGCCGGCGTTCTGGCCGGTTTTGCCGGAGCTATCCGAAGCGGAATTGTTGTCTTTGCCCGGCGGTGTGAATCTGAGCGCCCCATTGGGCACCAGCAGCGAATCCCCGGTCTTCGCGACCGTGATGTTCGCGTTGGCCGTCATTCCCGGACGCAACAACATCGACTTGTTGTCGACAGTCAGGATGCCCTGATAGGTGACCACTCCGTTGGTGGTTTTGGGCGCATTTCGCACCGAAGTCAGGCGCGCGGTGAATTCCCGCTGGGGATAGGCATCGACCGTGAAAGTTGCATTCTGGCCTTCACGAACTGCACCGACATCGGCTTCGTCGATGTCCACCTGCAATTGCATGGTGGACAAATCGCTGGCCAGCGTGAACAGGACTGGCGTCTGGAACGCCGCTGCAACCGTTTGACCTTTGGAAATCTTGCGATCCAGCACGACCCCATCGATCGGCGAGCGCACCTGGGCGAATTGCAACTGCGTCTGATAGAGAGACGCCTGTGCGCCGGCACTGTCCACGTCGGCTTTCGATTTCGCCACACTGGCAAGAGCGCGTTGGTAGTTGGCTTCGGCAGTTTCCAGATCCTGCTGCGACATGCCGCCGATCTTGAAGAGTCCCTGCGCGCGATCACGCAGCTTCAGCGTCAGATCGACCGTGGCCTGGTTGTTGGCGACGTCGGCGCGTGCCGAATTCTGCGCCGCCTGTGCCTGTGCCAACTGAGCCCGTATCTGGTCGGTGTTGATCACGGCCAGCAACTGGCCCTTTTTCACATGGTCGTTGTAGTCAGCGTAAACCTGGTCGACAGGTCCGGAAATCTGCGCCCCCACATCGACCTGATCCTGCGGCTGCAAAGTGCCGGTCGCGCTGACGGTGACGATCAGGGGTGCGGTGGTGACCGGCGCGGTGACATAAGGCGAAGCGGCGCCGTGCCGCTGGTAAAAATACCCGCCCGCGCCAAGAGCAAGAATCAGCGCCACCAGCATCATCAGGCGGCCGAAGGTCCAGAACCGCTTTGGCTTGAGCTCAAGCGCCAGGGTTTGCGCCAAATCCGCCTCAGCCGTTGGTGTCTGTTTGTTCATGGCCGGGTTCCACAACGACGTCTGGTTCAAGTTATGCGCTTTCGCGCCGCATCGCCGAACCCGGGGATTCTGCCCATTGAGCAGCTCCCTTGCGGATTATAGCGAACCAAATATAAGCTGCCTTACGAAATAACAACCCGAGCCGGATCAAAGACTTAGAACTTTTCCGGGATTCGTGCCGCACCGCTGCGGTGCAGCGAGCAAAGCGGCGCATGGCGGGTTGCAGCAACAGGAATCGCACGTGTCATCCATTAGATGTCGCGCAAAGCGCGACGGGGGCAACAGATGTCGCGCAAAGCGCGACGGGGGCAATAGATGTCGCGCAAAGCGCGACGGGGGTCGGTCATGCAGCCGCACAGTGATGGCCGCTGTTTGCGCCGTTTTTGCGGCCATCTGCCCGGCGCTTGCGCAGCCCGTAAAATCCGGACCGTTGTCCAAAACGTCAACCGCAATCATCGGTGCCGGTTTGAGCGGCGAATTGTCCGCCGGAACTTCGGCGATGATTGCGCGCTGGACGCCCTTCATCAAGGAAGCGTCCAAGCGGTTCGGCATTGCGGAGGACTGGATCACGGCAGTGATGCGGATGGAAAGCGGTGGCCATGCCAAATCCGCCAATGGCATGCCGATCACGTCAAAGACAGGCGCCATGGGTTTGATGCAATTGATGCCCCAAACCTGGCGCGACATGCAGCGCACATATGGTTTGGGCCAGAATCCTTATGACCCGCATGACAATGTCATCGCGGGCGCCGCCTATCTCCGCTGGCTCTACGGAAAATTCGGATTTCCGAAAATGTTCGCGGCCTACAATGCGGGTCCGGCGACGGAGACCGAGCATTCCGCAGGACTTCGTGAGCTGCCGGACGAGACCCGGAATTACGTTCGCGGAATTGCGCACATCCTGGGCTCGAAGGAGCCGGTATCAGAAGCGGTTGCCTCTGCCGGTTCTTCCGCTATGCGCGCCATCGCGGCGGCCAAACCCATGCCGGAATCGGCCATGGTTTCCTTCACGCGTCCTGATGGTGTGCAGATCGACATCGATGCCGCGACTGTCACTTCGATCCGGGTGCCGATAATCGATGAATATGCGCCGGGCGTCCGTACCGTGTTGTCGATGGGATTGCGCCGGCAAGGCGTGCTCGAAGCCCCGGAGAATGTCGCGGCCACGCTGAGAGGCCACGGCGCGAGGATTTAGGACAGACCGTAATTTAGAACGCTCCCCTCATCCAGCAGCGCCAGTGCGCGCGTAGCTGGGCTACGCGCGGGCGCTGCATCCTTCTCCCTCAAGGGGAGAAGCGTAAGTTGTCAGCAGGTGAGCTTGCGGTCCGAGAACGTGCAACTGCGCTCTCTTTGTCCGTGTACGTTATAAACGTCCACATTCCAGCCTGCGCCCGATCTTATCAGCATCAGAAATCCGAAACCCGGCTGGGAGAGGCCGCTCGAAACCGGCAGTCCGCCAATGTTGAGGCCGGACAGATCGGCCGGTGCAGTATCCAGCGTGTCGCCACCATTGCCGGCGATCAGCTGCGGGGGCAGTGTCCCGCTATAGTTGATGGCCTCGAAAGTATGGATATGCCCGGCAAGCATCAGTTCGACGGTTTTGGGAAAACCATCCGCGACAATGGCGGCCAACAGAGTCTGGTTTCCCCCGGCCGTGATTCCCGGTGGTACCCGGACATATCCGGATATCGGCCGGTGCGTTGCGATCCATACCGGAGCCGGACCGAAACCCGCAATGGCTTTCAGGTCGCCACGATAGACTTGCACGAGATTGGACGGCGCATTGACATCAGGCGCGCTGGCATCATCCAGGATCGCGAGCGTGATATCCTTCAGTGGAATGGCGTAAGGCGCGATATTTTCCGTACACGGCGCACCCGGCATGACGGCGAGCGGTCCGAGGAGGCGCAGCCAGCCCGGGCCAAAGCGCGAACATTCTTCGTGATTGCCGCGGACGAAAACGAACGGGGCAGCCGCCAGCAAGGGCTCGGCCGGATCGAAGAAATCCGCCTTCCAGCTCGCCCAATTGTCGCCCCAGACAACGCCCGCACATCCGGCATTGCCTTCCGGACAGGCTGACTCCCGGTAATCGTAATCGCCGACATGAATGACAAGGTCGGGATTCAGCCCGGCCGCTTCCCTGGCGATCGTGGCAAACGGCCATTTCTCCGGATCGTTGCAGGCCTGAACGTTCTTGCCGAGGATGCGGCACCCGGTATCGCCAATGACCAGGATGCGCGTGGGCGCCGGTTTCGGCAGCGGAATCTCCTCGCCCTGAAACACCACCTGGCGTGCGCCTGGACGCAGCGTGAGGGCGCAGAGGGATTGCGGAAAATTTTCGTCGGGCGCCGCGCGTTCGGCCATCCGGTAATCGGCGCCGTCGATCGCAACATCCGGACATGACGCGGCATTGGCGACGGCCCGCAGTTCCGCGGCGCCACCGGGACCAAACTGGACCCAGTGGACCGGAACCGGAGCTGCGGCTTCGGCAATCGGTGAAAGGCCGATCAGCACGGCAAAAAAGAATCGCGGAATGCGCATCAGATTTCGATCTCGCCTTTGAGGTAAAGCGCGCAGGGCCCGGACAATATCACGCGCGTGGTTTCCACTTTGCACCGCAGGATTCCGCCGCGCGCCGAGGCCTGGAATGCGCGCAGTTCGGGTTTTCCCAGCCGTGTGGCCCAAAACGGCGCCAGCGTCGCGTGCATGGATCCGGTCACCGGATCTTCCGGTACACCCATCACCGGCGCAAAAAACCGCGACACGAAATCATAGTCCGCGGATTGGGACCTGGCTGTCGCCAGCAATCCGCCCGCTTTGGCTTTCGCGAGCAATGGCGCGAGAGCGTCTGAAAGCTTGAGAGCGCGCAGGACGCTTTCAGGCCAGACCGCAATGACTCCCGGTGTTCCACCCGCTCCGGTCGGCGCGAGGTAAAGCTCCTCAGGCGGAGACACCGACATTGCCTGTCCCAGAGACGATGCAAACCCGCCGATGAGCAAAGGTTCGGCGACGCCTGCGGGCAGAGCCATGCAATGATTTCCGTCCGCGGATTTCTCCACGGCAAGCGTGCTGGACCTGGTTGCAAACCGCACCCGGTCGAGTCCAGGCGCGAGTTCAGCGAAAATCACCCATGCAGAAGCGAGTGTGGCATGGCCGCACATCGGGACTTCCACGGCAGGCGTGAACCAGCGCAACTCATAATCGGCCTCGTTGCGGTGTACGAAGAAGGCAGTCTCGGCGAGGTTGTTCTCCTGCGCGATCGCCTGCATCTTTGTATCCGCAAGCCAGTTCTCAAGCGGCACGACCGCGGCGGGATTGCCTTCGAACACGTGCCGTGCAAATGCGTCCACTTGCCAGAGTCGCAATCGCATTTAGAAGCTCCGTACGATTTGAAGCGCGGGATGCCGATGTATCGGGCACACGGTTGTTGAAGGTGCCGTGTACGCGTTTCCCTAAGGTTCTTCGGCCTGGCGCATCCGGTTGATGAGCTGGGTTGCAGATTTGCCGGCGCGATCGGCGATATCGGGCGCCTGGGTGCGCAATTTTTCCGCCGATCGGTACAGCCTGAGCGCATGGTCCGGATCGGCCTGGACGCCGCGGCCGTTTTCGTAAAGCTGCCCCAACTGGAATTGGGCGGCCGCTGTCTCGGCATCGGGAATTTTTTCCGCTTCGAACGGCTGCAGGCACGCCGCTCCGTCCCTGAACTGGTTTTGTGCAATCAGCGACGAGCAGCGTTCGACGATTTGCCGGCGACCGGCAAGCGCCTGGCCGGGTCTGTCACAGGCCGAGATGGCAACCGGAATGGCAAGGATCAGCGTCCAGGCCGTCACCGGCCGCCGGAATTCAGGCAGAGTCATGCATCAAGTCCGAAAACAGCTCGCCGGCACATGATAGACGATTCCGGGGAAATGAAAAAAGGCGCGCCCGGTTTCGCAAAATGGCATAATTGGGCATGAGCTGTTCTCGCGCCGCCGCAACTCTCGTCATCGCCGCGGGCCTTTTGTGCGGATCGCTCGGGACGGGTTTCGCGGCCACGCCTCCGGCACTCAAAGGCACGATCTCGCTGAATGCCGGCACTATCGGCGGACGCGAAAGGCAGTACGCGGTCTATGTTCCACCCGATCTGATGCCGGGGGCGCCGCTGGTTATTGTGCTGCATGGCGGCGGCGGAGACGGTCCCTACATGCGCATGTCCACGGGCTTCGAGTTCGACATGCTTGCCGACGCGAATGGCTTTGTCGTCGCCTACCCCAACGGAATCGGCCAAGCCTGGAACACATGCCGCAAGCGCGTGAACAATACGGCGAAGCGCGAGAGAATCGATGATGTGGCATTCATCGAGGCGATCATTGCGCACGAAGCGCTTGCGCATCGCATCGACCGCAGACGGGTGTACGCAACCGGACATTCCTTTGGCGGACAAATGGCGTTCCGCCTTGCGCTCGAACGGCCGAATGAGTTCGCCGGCATTGCCGCGATATCTTCCAACCTGCCGGTTCCGGCCGACAATGAATGTGCTGCGTCCGGAATGCCGATTCCGGCGATGATCATCAACGGCACCGACGATCCGGTGAATCCCTATCGCGGCGGCCGGTCCGGTGGCGGCACCACCGCGGGGAGCGTTCTGTCGACCGACGCGACAACCGACTATTTTGTCCGCCTGAATGGCGCCGGTGATCCACCGCAAATCACGCGATTGCCGCATCAGGACGATTCCGATCCGACCTGGGTCGAGCGCTCGGCCTGGACCAATTCCGGCCATGACGCTGTTGTTCTTTACGCGGTCCATGGTGGCGGACATGTCGTGCCGCAGCCTTATTTCCGCTACCCGTCCAATGTCGGCCGGCAGACCAAGGATCTCGATGCGCCGGCGGCGATCTGGGCGTTTTTTGCCGCACTGCCGCCCCGGTAACCCAGAATTCTCACAGGTTTCGTCTGCAACAGAATCGCGTCTGGAGCGTTTCTGCGGAACTGAGTGTGATTTTCATCAAGCCACGGAGAACAGGATGAAATTGGCTCTAACCGCCGGATTGGCGCTGCTTTTGTTGGGCGGCCCTGCCGTTTATGCCCAGGACAATCACCACGAAGGCGAGGTGCGTGGCATTCCACATTGGGAAAAAGGTGAACGGGTTCCGAATGAATTCCGGGGCGGCCAGTATGCCGTCGGCGACTGGAAGACCAACCATCTGAGGCGTCCGGCGCGCGGCGAGCACTGGATCCATGTCGGTGACCGCTTTATGCGCGTCCGCAACAGCAATGGCCTGGTTGTCGAGATGCGGATGGGAGAACAACACCGCTAGGCTTTTCGGTATGCGCGTCGCCCGCCCCCGGTAGGTCAGAAGCCGGAGCGGGCGGCGGCGCGTGCGAATTCAGCCCGGTGAGGCGACCCGCTCAAAGCCCTGGCGCTCATAGCCGGACACGCAACTTCGCATTTTGACCTCGGCCGCCTCGGTTTCCATCGGAATATTGGCAAGCTCTGTATACGGACCACATTGGGCGGTACGGCCATTCGCGTCCTTGAGGTAAACCGGATTAACCGTGACGCAGCCTGCCACCAGGGGGGCCGCGCAAAGGAGCCAAAAAATTGAATGAGATTTCATGTGCGCCCCCTGCAACTCGCCCGATTGTGGTCCGCTTATCCACCAGAAATTTAGCGCTTCTGCAAATCACGGTCACCCGCGGTGATCAACGTGATCCGCGACGCCGGGCGAGGCGTGCTGCTGCTGCAGACGCGTCTCAAACCAAAAGCCCGGCTCGAGCCGCCGGCATTGCCGTGAGCTGGTTCGGGCATTAACGTCGCTTTGCCAGAACCCAAGGGGCGAAGCCATGCGCCGGTTTGTGAC
>JAGWSK010000111.1 GCA_028869355.1 Alphaproteobacteria bacterium
ACCAAGGACTATATCGACACCGGAAAGGTGAAGTGGGTTTTCCGCGAATATCCCCTGGATGGCGCAGCACGCATGGCCTCCGGCGTGGCCCGCTGTTTGTCTGGGGATCAATATTTTTCCTTCATTGATCTGCTGTTCGCGAATCAGATGAACTGGATCAAGGATTTCGACGGGAATGGTCAGCTGACCCGCGAAGACATCCAGCAAGGGCTTGAAATGATGGGGCGCTTTGCCGGCATGTCGAAGGAGAAGGTGGATCAATGCGCGGACGATAAGGCCAACCTTGCTCTGGTCGATGCGAACTGGATGGAAGGCCAAACCCGCTATGGCGTGAATTCGACGCCGACATTTTTTATCAACGGGGTCAAGCACGAAGGCGAGATCCCCTACGCCGAATTGCAAAAGGATTTGGACTCGCTGTTGAAGAAATAGGGTCTTCAGGGCGGGAGGAATGGGAACAGCAGCTTGAAATTCACCCGCCTGAGACTCAGCGGTTTTAAGTCTTTCGTCGATGCTACCGAGCTTCTGATCGAGCCGGGCCTAACCGGGATTGTCGGGCCGAACGGTTGCGGCAAATCCAATTTGCTCGAAGCGATGCGCTGGGTGATGGGCGATAACCGTCCGACCTCGATGCGCGGCTCGGGCATGGAGGACGTGATTTTCTCCGGCGCCGGAAGCCGCCCGATGCGCAACAATGCTGAAGTGTCGCTGCTCGTGGACAACGGCGACCGCAGCGTTCCCGGGCCCTATCAGGACTTCGATACCATCGAGATCACGCGCCGGATCGAGCGTGACGCCGGTTCGGCCTACCGGATCAACGGTCGTGAAGTGCGCCAGCGCGATGTGCAATTGTTCTTCGCCGACGGTTCGACAGGCGCGGCGTCTCCGGCATTGGTTCGCCAGGGCCAGATTTCGATTTTGATCAATCAGAAGCCGCTCGCCCGCCGCGCGATACTCGAGGAAGCCGCCGGCATTTCCGGTCTGCATCAGCGGCGCCATGAGGCCGAATTGCGGCTCAAGGAAGCCGAGAAAAATCTGACCCGCCTCAACGACATCATCGGTGAAAACGAAGCGCAGTTACAGGCTCTGCGGCGGCAGGCGCGGCAGGCAACGCGTTACCGCAATCTCTCGACGCAGATTTTCAAAACCGAGGCGTTGCTCTTCCTGCTGCGCTGGCGGGACGCGCAACTGGCATGTTCAACCGCAGAATGCGCCCTGCAGGCCGCCTCCGAAAAAGCCGCAGAACTCGGCCGGGCAGCCGAAGAGGCGTCGGCCGTTCAGGCCAGCCGGGCTGGATCGTTGCCGGGTTTGCGCCAGCAGGAATCGGACTGCAACGCTGCACTCCAAAAACTGATTCACCAGCGCAGCGATCTTGATGCCGAAGAACGGCGGGCGCGCGAACAGGCGCAGCGCCTGCGGGCGCATATAGGGGCAGCGGAACAGGACCTCGGGCGCGAGCGCGAACTGGAGCAGGAGACCCGCGATTCCATTGCGCGTCTCCAGAATGAGGAAGGCCAATTAAAAGCCGCTGCTGAAGCGGCGGCGGAATCGCTGGCTCAAGCCGAAGAACGTGCCCGCGCCGCTTCTGCCGAACTCGTTTCGCGTGATCAGGCGCTGGAGCGTTGTACGTCGCAACTGGCAGAATTCAACGCTTCACGCGCAAGCCATGAAACCACCAGGTCGCAAAGTACGGCACAGGCCGAAAAGGCGGCCTTACAAAAACTGAGCGCGGAGGAGCGGCTTCGCACAGTTCAGGCTTCTGTGACTCAGCCCGCCGAGTTGAGCGACGCGGAAATGGCGATCGAAGGAGCCAAATCCTGTGCCGCAGATGCCCGCGTCAATGCCGGTGTCGCAGATGCGCGCGCCGTTGACCTGTTGGCCGCCGAGATGCACTGGCGCGGGCCACTGCAGGATGCAGAGCAAAGTCTGCAACGCCTCAAGGCGGAAGCGAGTGCGCTTGCCCGCATATTGCAGCCCCAGAGCGGCGGATTATGGCCGCCGCTGATCGATTCGATCAAAGTGCGGCCGGAATATGAGAGTGCTCTCGCCGCGGCATTGGGTGACGATCTCGAAGCGCCATTGGACATGGCGGCGCCTCGCCACTGGCGCGATCTCGGCGCGATGGACGCGCCGGCGCCCCTGCCCGCGGGCACGCCGCTGTCGGAATTTGTCGATGCACCGCCGGCTCTCGCCCGCAGATTGGCGCAAACCGCCGTGGTGACACTCGCCGAAGGCCGCGCCGCGCAGGCAAATCTCAAGCCGGGTCAGCGCATGGTAACGCAGCGCGGGGATCTCTGGCGGTGGGACGGCTACGCGGCTTCGGCAGACGCCAAGACGCCGGCCGCGATTCGGCTGGAACAGCGCAATCGGCTGATGGCGTTGGATCAGGAGCTTGTCGCGTCCCAGACCTTCCGTGCCGCGGCCGCAGAGGAGTTGTCGGTTGCGCAGCGTGCGACAGCGGCGGCCCAGGAGGCCGCACGCGAGGCACACCGGATTTTGCGCGAAGCTGAAGCGTCACTCGCCCGAGCGCAAGACCGTGCGGCACG